>DAOUEE010000195.1:0-4657 GCA_034430695.1 Anaerolineales bacterium
TTCGCGAAATCAACAGCTCCGATCAAACGCCGTGGACGCAAAGAGTATGAAATTAAAGCCAAACGGCCAGATTTTCTTCATCTTCTTTCAGGCTTTCGATCGGAGCTGTTGATTTCGCGAACGTTCATAAATAAGGAGGTGCGGCTTTGGATTGGCCGCACCTCGATTTGTCCGGAGCCAACATCATACGTCAACGCGCGCGAATGTGAGGCACGATTCGTTTTAATCCGTCGGTACTGAAATACCTAAACAGATCGTACGACTGGTCGTCCCACATACGCTTTCGCGCGTATGGTTTATTCGCGTCTGCGGGAAGATACCCTGCCAGCCCCTCGGCTGCCACCACCCGTGATGATCATCGCGCCGATGGCAAAGCCTAAATTGTACCAACCGCCGTTGTTGTACACTTCGTACATGTTCACTTTTTCGTTGAAGAGTGAAATTACGAAGGTCACAGGGGCGATGATCCCGTGCCACAAACCCTGCCAGAATCCGGCTACTTTACCCTCCGGATTCGCTTCGTCTTCCATCACGTTCGGCCCAGGTGCGCAAGCGGCAAGCGCAAGCAGGATCACGATCGCCAACAGTACCAAGAAATGTTTATTCATCTTTCCTCTCCTCCTTGATGATAGGGCCATTCCAAGAGTTGGTGGTCTGACCTCTTCCCCCATCATTGTATATGTGTTTTAGCTTTCAGCACACCCATTTGGAGATTATTTATTACCCTCAGTCGTTCTGCAGCAGGAGTGGGGCCTCACGTCCGAGTCGGAAAAACGTACGCCCGAGTTGAACGTACCAGATCACATACCCGGGGAGACACAGGAACAAGAGATAAGTCCCGACGACGGGTACGAAGAAGAGGCACACGGCCAGATTGGTGAGGATGCCTACGCAGGCCGTCGTTTTACTGAAAATCTTGCTGTGCAGCATCAACAGCGAACTGATGAGCAGCGACGCTCCGCCCAGGAAGGTGTTGGCGAGATAGGCCGTGCCGTCGAACTGCGCCAGCAAGGCCTCCCCGGCGGCCAGGTACTGGCTTTTCGCTGCTCCGGTCGCCGCTTTTGCATAACCGTCACTCAACGTGATGAGCTCCGCCATGGGTCTGGCGGGAACGATGAATACGGCCGCCAGCAGACCCATTACCAAAGCGATCAAAGCGTAGGATTCGTTGACTTCTTTCAGCGAAGCGTACAGGGCGAGAAAGAGCAGGACGCCGATGAAGTTACTCAGAAACAGCAAGAAATCGAGCGACATCAATCCTCCGAAACGGTCGTTTTGGAGCGTTGAGAAGATATCAACCGTCGAAGCGGATCCGGGAGTGTACGGCCAGACGACGAAGGCGATGCCTCCCAGGACGATCAACAGTTCCAGGATGATGGTGGTGGCCCCGCCGATCTTGTAAAGATCCCTCCAACCTGGATCTGCGGATTTGGAGATTACGGCTTTCATGAATATTCATCCTTTTCTATTATCAGGTGATAGCGAACCGGTTTATTCAGCGTAAGCTTGGAAGATCAGATAGTCGTGCTTCTCCCCAGCTGGAACATTCTGCGTGCGATCATGATGTTCCACACGAACAGCAGCACGGCCGAGAAGGCTGAAACGTACAGGCCCACGATCGGAAGAAACAAGCCGAAATCGAGAACGCTGGAGGCGATGCGCACGTACGCCGTTGCCCGGCTGAAGATCTGGCTGCGCAGCATGACGATGGAGAGCATCAGGCCCGTGATCGACCCCAGCAGGTAACTGACCATGTAACTGGTTCCGTGAAATATCGCCAGGAGCCCTTCTCCTGCCGATAGATACATGACGCGCTGCGCTTCGGTGGTGGCCGCCGCGAATTGATGGCTAAGGTGCAGCATTTCGAGGGCGGGCCTGGCCGAGAAGAGCGCCGCAGACCCCGCAATGGTCAGCGCGAGATACAAGGCCATCCAAACAGGATCGGTCCGCCGCAGAGCGGCGTACAGGGCGAGCGCTACAGGGATGGCGAGCACGCCGTATACGATGAACAGCGCTTCGAAGGACAACAAACCCAACAGGGCATTGTCTTGAAACAGCTCGAACCAGCCCAGTGCCGTATCAGGGGGCGGAGCTGCGCTGAAGACGGTGATCTGTATCGGGACGATCGAGATCATCAGCAGAACGGAAATCCCCGCGATCTTGTAGAGTGATTTCCATTGTGAGATACGGTTTTCTTGATTTGTTTTCGTCATGATTTCTCCTAATCGTGTTTGTGGTTCATGGACAGGATCACGAATCCGCGCCCGTGCAGGAAACGCAGCAATCCGATGACGCCGGATTGATCGGTGCGAACTTCGAATTTTGTGTTAGGCCCTTCCAGGCATCCGGTTTTCATCTGCAGCGGACTCGCGGGGCCGATCTCTTCCGGATCGATCCGGCCGCGAAGCAGGATGGTATACGTCTGCATGTCTTTCATGAGCGATCCTCCTGCGAGACCAGACACCTTGTCTTCGTCCACCTCATCGATCCTGCGTCTTCATTCTAGAGGCGCGCATTCATAAAGTCAGCGGATGAAAGTTGTATATATTTTTCATTGCATGGGGAAAGCGGGTTACTCGAAAGTGTAATCGGTGGGCCAGGGATTGCGAAATATGGAGCGTTTTATCAGAGCAGACCCAACTGGCGCGCCCGGGCGAGCGCCTGCGTGCGGCTGTTTACTCCCAGTTTTCCATAGATGTTGCTGCTGTGTTTTTTCACCGTGTGCAACGTGATCGCCAGGCGTTCGGCGATTTCCTGATTGGACAGACCTTGGCCGATCAACGCCAGAACTTCCATCTCGCGCTCGCTCAGCGGGTCGATCAACGCGGACTGTGCGGCTGTGGGTTTGTCCGCAGCTTCAACGCCTCGACTCTCCGGGAAGGCGGCCACGATACGTTCGACGTACGCCGCGCTGGCGTTTCCTGTTTCACCCCGCGCCAGCAGGGTCCTCAATATCTCCATGAGCGGCGTTCCCTCATCGATGAAGATGCTTATAAAACCTTCCGGCTCGGCCAACTCCAGGGCCCGAATCGTATCGGCGGTGCTTTTTTCAATATCGCCGGCAGATGCGTGCATCTGGCTGCGCAGCAGAAGCAGCTCCAACCCGAGAAGTAAGTATCGACGACGCATCGATTCTTCGACGATGCGGTCCGCCAACGCAATTCCGGCCTTCAAATTTGCCGTCTCATGCTTGGTCTGCGCTCGGTAGAGCAGAATGCGAAATGCACTGGTGTAAAGCGCCCCTGTGGGTGGCGTGACGATCTGGGCGGACTCCTGCTTGGGATAGCTGAATCCGTCCTGAAAAGAAAAACTCAGGGGTGCCAGGATGGCCTCCGCATTGGCGAGTCGCTTGCGGGCCAGGTGGATGCGGATCTGCTGAGCCAGCGCTTCCTCCCGCACCACCGTCGGTGCCTCCCTTTGCATCAACCCCGACACTTTCTGGATCTCCCGGTCGGCGGCTTTCAGGTCGCCTTCAAGTTGGTGAAGACGGGAAAGGACGACTCCGTAATAGACTTCGGCATCCTTGTAGCCGCTCAGCTCGCTCACGCGGATGGCGCGCTGAAAATATTCGAGCGCTTTCCCCAATTGGTGCCATTGGTAATGAACCACGCCGAGTTCGCCGTATACGGCGGTGCTGATGGGCGGCAGCGAACCCGATCGCTCCATGCGTTCGAGTCCACGAGAGACGATCTCGAATGTGAAATGCAGTTGACCGTGCTGGATGGCCATCAGGGCAAGGCCGGAAATACCCAGCAGTTCGTAAACCGAATTGCCCACCGTTTCGCCGTATTGGATGATTCGCTGAAAGGCTTTCAGGGCATTGTCGTAGTCGTCGAGTTGCTGGTACGCGCCGGCCAGTCCCAGATCGATCATGCTGCGTACGCGTCCGTCATCCTGGTGCACGAGCGCCAGCGCCTGGTTCGCCAATTGCAGGCTCTCAGCCGGCTTCCCCTGTGCATTGAGCAGCATGACCTGCAGCGCGAGCCACTTTGCTCGGAGAATGGGTTCAGCATTCCCAAATTTGCCTTCGGCCTGCAGTTCTTGTATTCGACTCAGGTACGGCGCTGCCTGGGAATGCGCACCGCGTTGGATGTACATCCATGCGAAGGCCAGGTTGGCTTTCGCACTTTGGGCGCACCAGACTTGGGGGATCGCCTGCAGCCAGCCGTCCACCGTCTTGATGTGCCATTTCATGAGCATGTCCATGGCGTGTCTTTCGATCAGGCGCACGGCCGTGTCGTAATCCCTGGCAGCCATGGCGTGCTCGACGGCTTCGCTCGGCATGTCCATCCGGGCGTACCACTGACTGGCGCGTTGATGAAGTTCGGCCACGTAATTTTGATCGAGATCCTGCAGACGATCGTGCAGCAGATCGGCGAACAGGGTGTGATAACGGTACCAGCGCCGCCGGTCATCCAGCGGGATCAGGAACAGATTGGCGCTGTAAAGATCTTCCAGCAACGCCCGGCTGTCCTTGCGTCCTGTGACCGCATCACATAATTCTCCGTTCAGACGTTCCAGAATCGAAGTCTCTATTAAAAAGCGCTGGATTTCTGGCGCTTGCCGGCCGAGCACTTCTTCGGTCAGGTAACTCAAGATAAAGCGCTGACTACCGCTCAGGTTGGTGATGAATCGAGAAGGATTCTCTCTGTCGCGG
>DAOUEE010000196.1:0-4665 GCA_034430695.1 Anaerolineales bacterium
GGTGAGGTCGTCGCCGTCGCACTGCTCGCCAGAGTCGACGACGCCGTTGCCGCATTGATCCAGGTAGGTGATGCATTTGCAGTTCTCGCACACCTGACCCTCGAGGCACATGGTGAGGTCATTGCCGTCGCACAACTCGCCCGGCTCGACGACGCCGTTTCCACAGATGGATTCCGATACGGGCTCCGCCTTTGTGAAGGGCAGAAGCGTGAAGAAGGCCAGGAACAACAGCCCACCGGCGAGCCCGCTCAACGGGATCGACCAGGCAGGCAGCCTGGGCCGGGTGCGCCGCAGTCGCCAGGCGATGGCGCCGAAAATGGCGATGATGATGGCCCAGAGGGAGTAATACATGAAATCGGGAGGCCTGATCAAACAGTTAGCGCGGATGTTCTTCGAAAATTCAGAGGTGCTGCCATCCGGATCCGTTGCGGTAGCCGTGATCTTGTTACAATGGCCCAGGTCGTCGATGGGGATGCTGAAGTGGCCGGTCATGCCCGCGAACCCTGCGGCGAGGAACGTTCTGCCCTCACCGTAGCCGCTGGGATCGGGATCAGCAATAAAGATCTCGACTGTGCACAGAGGGCAGGCCGTACCCTTGATGGTCGTACCCAACCCGGAGTTGAGGATGGGATAATCTATTGGGTCGTTCTCGTTATTGATATGAATGCCCAAAAGGCCGTTGTCGTAGATACTGTTGCGAGTGAAAGTATTCTCGGCCGAACCTTCATAATCTTGGTGACCAATGGAGATGCCGTAGTGGCTGTTATACGCGATGTTGTTGCTGGCGATGAAGCTGTTGTCGGATGCATCGAGGAGTTCGATGCCATCCCCGAGATTTCCCAGGATTCGGTTAGCTACACTAATGCCAATGCCTCCGATGACGAGGTGATCAACATGGAATGTGGTAATACCGTTGGATTTATTCGGAATCAGTAAAGAACCGGTGATGTCGGTTCCGATCTTGTTTCCTACAATCACGTTGTCATCACCACTGATGGAGATACCACTGCCATCGTTCCCGGAAATTATATTGGCCTGGCCAAGACCGCTGCCGCCGATCAGGCAGTGATCCCCGGAGGTCTCGATTCCATTTGCACCATTTGGCAGTGCCATTGTTCCCGAGCTGTTGGTCCCAATGAGATTGCCCTGGATGGTGTTGCCGGATGACGAGGATCGAATTCCGTGATACTTGTTGGCGGAGATCACATTCCCTTCGCCGGAGCCTGCACCGCCGATCAAGGTATTGTCCGCGTCACCATCAAGAAGAATCCCGACGAAATTGGTCACTGCATAAGTGCTGGTTGGGGAAGGGCCAATGCTGTTGCCCATAATGCGGTTGTTGGGATGATCGGCGTAAATGGCGATTCTGCACCCCGAGATCGAGTTCCCACTCACGTTGTTGGCGGCGCCGGAGAGGCGCACGCCCACGCTGTTGCGCCGGGCGCCCATGCGGATGACGTTTTCGAGGATGGCATTGTGGCTTCCACTCACTTCAATCGCGCCGCCTATCAAGCCGTACCAGGCCCATTCATCTACGTCCTCTGCCCAGTCTCCAAATCCGGCCAGACCCAAACCGCTGATCTCGCTCCCGTCCGACATGATGTACAGCCCGACCTCGATGATTCCGTTTGCTGGACTTATGTTGACAACCGGCATGCCGTTGTAATCCGGCTCGGAGGTGCCGTCGATGTAGGTGAAATCGTCCGAGATGGGTGGTAAGGGCGTCGAAAGCAGGATACTGGCGATTCCCGATCCGGGAATGTCGAATTGGATGCTGTCGGAGCCGCTATTGGCGTTGGCGGCGTTGATGGCTTCGCGCAGGGAGCAGTGTGAAGCGTTACACACACCGTCATCGAGATCGTCGGCCGTGTTCACCACGAACGTGCTGGCTTCCGCAGGCAGCGGAAAGACTGCCAGGCTCAGCATACCCAGGAGCAGGGATACGAGCAGGGCGCCTTGAGGTGGTTTTTTCATTGTCGTTCCTTCCATTGGCAAATCGCTGTCTCCCACAGTTCGTAAAGCGAGGCCGCACAGCACTGTGCGGCCTCGTTTTCGCAGTTATTCTTCCGGGCAGGCGCAGTGCGGCGCCGCAATGCCCGCTGCCCATTCCCCTCCCGCGGCGATACATGCCCTTTCGTCCAATTCCGCGCTGCAGGCACTTCCTGCCGGCGCTTCCGGCGGATCGACGATCTCCAGCGGGCAGTTGCCGAAGGGATTCTCGTCTCCGCCCATCAAGCCTAGCCAGACCCAGCACTGCTTTCCATTTTCGAGTTCGAACAAACCATGGGTATACTCGGGGTTGAGGGCGATCAAATCGGCGCTGTCGCCTTCCATCAAGATCTCGACCAACTCCGATTCGGGGTAGTCGCTCGCCCGGCAGTTGTTGTTCTGCAGCGCCTCATAGATGCAAATTTCCGGTTCGGCCTCGACGTAGGTGATGCACTTGCAGTTCTCGCAGACCTGTCCGGAGAGGCACATGGTGAGGTCATCGCCGTCGCACTGCTCGCCTTGCTCGACGACTCCGTTCCCGCACATGCCCATCATGGTGATGCATTTACAGTTTTCACACACCTGGCCGGAGAGACACATGGTGAGGTCGTCGCCGTCGCACTGCTCTCCGCTGTCGACGACGTCATTGCCGCATTGATCCACGTAGGTGATACATTTACAGTTCTCGCATACCTGGCCGGAGAGGCACATGGTGAGGTCGTCGCCGTCGCACTGCTCGCCAGAGTCGACGACACCGTTACCACAGATGGGAGCACCTGGAGGCGGTTCCGGCTCGGCGAAGGGCAGGGCAATAAAGAGGGCAAAGGCCAATAACCCACCGATCAACCCACTGAATGGGATGCTCCATACGGGCATGCCGGGTCGCACCCGGCGGATGCGCCAGGCGATGAAGGCGAAAACGACGATGATGAAGACCCAAATGGGATAGAGGAATATATCGGGAGGCTTGAGGAAGCAGTGGATGGTGATGTTGTTCGAGAACTCCGACGTGTTCCCATCGCCGTCCGTCACGGTGGCGGTGAGTTTAACGCAAAGCCCTTGACTGCTGATTGGGATGCTGAAATCACCGGTAATATCAGCGTATCCGTCGGCAAGAAAATCCCTCCCCTCACCGTAGCCGCTGGGATCGGGATCGGCGCGGAAGATTTCGACCAGGGAGAGCGGGTGTGCCGTACCGATCACCGATGAACCTTGCATCGAATCGATTTGCGGACGCTGGATGCCGTCGTTGCAGCCGCCCTGGATGACGATCCCCGGCCCACCGTTGTTGTAAATGCTGTTTCGGGTGAATGTGTTCCTCACGACCTGGTCGTCGAGGTAGATGCCGTTCAATTGATTGTCTGCGATGGTGTTATGGGAAATCAGATTGTCACTTGCTTCTTCTCTGATATTTATTCCATATCCGTTGTTTCCCACGATCAGGTTGGACTCGCCCGGCGAGTCCCCGCCAATCAATACGCCGTTTCCCGTAAGCAAAATACCTTCTTCGCCGTTCGGGATTTGCGTGGAGCCATTGATGCCGGTGCCGATCTTGTTGCCTTGGATGACGACGTTCTCAGTGCCTTGTCCTGCGTGGATGCCATATACGTCGTTGCCGGAGATAACGTTGCCTTGCTGAGCTGAGCTGCCGCCGATCAAGGCGTCCGATCCAGCTGCGCTGATGCCGAGATAATTTGGTAAGGCCGTCGTGCCCGTACCATCGACGCCGATCAGGTTGCCCTGGATCTGGTTGCCGTCCGAAAAGAAGAGGATGCCGATAACACGATTGGCGGAAATCAGGTTGCCCTCATCTGGACCGGGTCCGCCAATTGTCGCGTTTTGCGCGCCCTGGTCGAGGACGATGCCATAGTTGTTATAAACCGGCGTGACGCCATCGGCACCGGGACCGATGATGTTGCCCTGGATTAGGACGTTGGGACCATCAGCGTAGATGCCGGCGCCGTTGCTGGAGATCACGTTTCCGATCACGCTGTTGCCTGCACCGTAGATACGCAAACCCATGGTATTCTGCCATGCCCCAAGTCCGAAATGGTTTTTATAGATCAGATTGTCGTTTCCGTTGACCACAATCGCGCCGCCGATCAACTCATGGTATTGATATTCCGGTGTTCCTGGCCAGGATCCAAATCCAGCGAAACCAACCGCCATGATTTGATTGTTGTTGGATTGAATCTCGAGACCGACTTCCATCACGGGAATATTCTTGGCGATGAAAAAAACCGGTGAACCGGTGTAGGTCGGCTCCGTTCTTCCGTCGATGGTCGTCGAGTCGTCGGTGAGTGGGGGGAGGGGTGAGTCGAGGTAGATCGTGGTTGTCCCGCCACGTAAATTAAAATTGAAATGAATCAAGTCGATGCCGCTGTGAGCGTTGGCGGCGTTGATCGCCTCGCGCAAGGAGCAATGTACAGCGTCGCACTGTCCATCGTCGAGATCGTCGGTCGTGTTGACTACGAACGTGCTGGCTTCCGCGGGCAGTGGGAAGGCGAACAAGCCCGTCATTCCCAAGAGCAATACTGCGCAGTAGATAAGCGTAAATCGATGGGGTTTCATTCCGGTCCCTCCCAATCTGGCACTTTCCCCGGTGTTTTATAGAACAAAAGCCTCGTCGGTCCGGCTGAAGGAAGCGGGGGTGCACAACCGAATCGAGGCGAAGGT
>DAOUEE010000197.1:0-19695 GCA_034430695.1 Anaerolineales bacterium
TCGATGCACTGACGCTGCGCCGCCTGCTTTCGTCCCGCGTGGTCATCGTCGCCTTTGCGATCGTGTTGACGGCCGGAATTTGGCTGGGGGGACAGCCGGTTGATGCGCTGCAGCCACAAATGTCATCCGCAGATCTTATCAAAGCGACTTTGACGCCCACCCACACGTTGACGCCTACCCCGACGCTGACGCCCACACCGACGCTGACGCCCACGCCAACACTGACTCCCACACCGCGCCCGGCGGCGTCTTCGCACTACACGACCAACCCGGAGGACCTTGCAGACGAAGGACGTTGGATCGACGTCGATCTGTCCGCGCAGCGCGTGACCGCCTATGAAGGTACGACGGCGGTGAAGACGTTCATCGTCTCGACCGGCGTGCGCGCGCATCCAACCGTAACCGGGCAGTATCGCATTTATCGAAAATACGTCTCCACGCCGATGGCGGGGCCGGGGTATTATCTGCCCGGAGTCCCCTTCACGATGTATTTCTATAAAGGCTATGCTTTACACGGAACCTACTGGCACAACAACTTCGGAACCCCGATGAGTCACGGCTGCGTCAACACGCGCACGCCGGACGCAGAATGGCTGTTCAACTTCGCTTCGGTCGGCACGCTCGTCAACATCCATCCATAGGGAGCCGCTTATTCCCCGTGCGCATGTCTTCAAACGACCACTGACAAGCGCTGTTTCTTGCTCCCTCTTGAACCTTGCCGTATTGGAATTCCTTTCACCCTGCAGTCGTTGTTTTACGTCTATATTTGGTAATATTAAATCGTTCAGATTCATCAGGTTGGAGAGATCTCATGCCCAAAGTTACTGTGGAAGGCTACGGAACGTTCGATGTCCAGGAAGGCACACGCCTGGTGCGCGCGATCGAAAAGAACGGCATCGATATCTTGCATCGCTGTGGGGGACACGCACATTGTACGACGTGCCGCGTGGAGTTCCTCGAGGGAGAACCCCAACGCCGCACAGCTGCCGAGCGCGATAAGTTGAAAGAGAAGGGAGAGAGCGGGATTCGCCTTTCCTGCCAGTGCCTCGTCGAACACGACATGACGGTGCGGGTGTTGAACACGCTGCAAAGTACGGGTCTGGATAGTCCGGGAGACACGCCGGAAGACCATATCACCCCCGAACCGGAGTGGGTCCCGCTTTCGGAGTAAGATGTCTTGAGCAACAAGGCGTTGTTCGAAGGGCTCGTCATCGACGAATACGATCGTCCCGTCGATGTGGCCATCGTTGGCGGTGAGGCGTTCTACGTCGTCGATGATGATGGATTCCAGCGTCACATCGAAAGCGAACATGTCGACCGACAGGTGCTCGAACATTTCCAGGAGATGATTGAAGGCCACGAAGACATGGTAACCGAGGGCACGATGGAAATGATCGGCCAGGACGACATCTTCACCAAGGCGATGATCGAAAATCAACTCAAGAACATGGCCTCCCAATTCGATGCCATCCTCGATCAAGGTCTGCCGGAGGAGGCGCGAGCGTATCTGGGCATGCTCGGGTTCCGCGTGGTCATCGATATGCGCGGAGAGGTCGTTCGAGTCGACCAGCCGCAGGCGCCAGAGTCCGGAGAACCCTACGATTGATGCCGAAAACACGGCTCGCCGTGATGAACAGCCCGGCCTCCGCGTTTCGGAAGAGCGCAGGGATGCTGGAGCTGCTTCATGAAAGACCCCGCTCGAGTATAATCGTATTGAATATTGTGGTAATTGGAGTGCGCCGTGACTCTGTCCGAATATATACTCGACGTTTCTGAGGGAACTTTTGACAACGATGTGCTCATGCGTTCTCACGAGACTCCCGTTATCGTGGATTTCTGGGCCGAATGGTGTGCGCCGTGTAAAATGCTCGGACCGCTGCTGGAGCGCCTGGCGAACGAATGGGGCGGTTCGTTCCTGTTGGCGAAGGTCGACGTCGATGAAAACCCGAATTTAGCCATTCGCTACGGCGTCCAGGGAATCCCGGCCGTCAAGGCGATTCGAAACGGGGAGGTCGTTGCAGAATTTGTGGGCGCGCAGCCCGAATCGATAGTGCGCAGATTCGTTGAAAACCTGGTGCCCAGCGAGGCGGACAAGGCCGTCGCTGAAGCACAATCCTTGCTGGCCACGCGGCATTGGCCGGAAGCCGAAGATGCTTTTCGCGAAGTGCTCGAGCAGGACGAGAGCAACGCCGCCGCGGCGTTGGGTTTGGTGAAAAGCTTGCTCATGCAAGGCAAGGGGAAGGAATCGGGCGAGGTCCTGGCCGACTTTCCGGCCGGAACGGAATGGCCGGTTGCAGAGAGTCTGAAGCCGTTAGCGGAAGTCCTCGTCGAAGCCGAGGGAGCCGATCCTGCGGTGGATGAGGATACGCTCAGTGCTCGCCTGCATCGTGCGGCAAAACTGATTGCGCGCGGCAACTTGCCGGCCGCCATGGACGGTCTGCTGGATATACTGCGTGAGGATAAAACCTACCGTGGCGGTCTTCCCAAACAGATCATGCTGGCGTTGTTCGTTTTATTGGGGGATCAAGATCCGTTGACGCGAGAATATCGAGAGGAACTCGCTTCAGTCCTGTTCTAAGCGCTGTGTTTCAAATCCAAGCCGAGCTGCTTTTCTGTATACGCTGAAGCCGAAGTGGCGCCTGACGTATCGCCGCGCCGGCGGTCGAAAGTGCGCAGCGCCGAGAGCAGGTCTTATTCGGGAGATGCCAGGATAAGTGTCCCCCAAGAAGTGGGGTCGGTCGCACGGCGCGTGTTGACGTTGGAGATCATCGATTGCCAGGTGGAGACGCCCACCGTGTCGTTATCGGAGAGTGATAGGGCGAAACCGAAGTGGCTGCCTGCCGTGGGGGCCAGTCCAAATGCCGACCAGGGAATCTTCGCTTCCAGATTGTAGCCGTTTCCATCTTTCTCGGCGGCGATGTCCGCGCTGTTGATCCAGCCTTCCAGGCTTCGCGGGAACCAACGATAGACTTCGGGATCAAGAGAACCAAAATTGCCTGGCGAGAGGCCGATCTGGTAATCGTCCTGGCTCATGGTAGTGGTGTAAAAATCGCCGGCCAGGTCGGTGTCGAGTTGGATTTCGACGTCATCCCCTTTATACATGTAGCGTCCCCACGAGGTCTGCACGAAGGTATCGTCCGTGCGCTTCAGCCCGATATAGAGATAATCCGCGTCCCAGGCGAGGTAGAACGTCGCCGATGCGTCACTTGGTCCGCTCCAGCCGCTTCCCGCGTAGGGAACGGTTTCGTCCGCCGTGTACGGCGTCGAAGTCCACTCGCTCAAATCGCCGTCGACCGTGATCGTGCCGTTGCGATAGGCGGCGGTAACCGGGGTGCCGTTCGATCGAGAGTTGAGTGCGCTCGAGGTGGCTTCGGGAATGCCCGTTTCGGGCGAAGGTTCACCTGACTCTTCGGGAGTGACTGTTGCCATGGCTTGCTCGCCTTCGGAAGGTGTGATCGGCGTCTCGCCGGTGAGCACGACGACCGGTGTGTCCGTAGGGGATTCTACGTAGGGCGTCGATGGGGTGGAGAAAATCGCCGTGTGGGTTAAGTTGGGCGTCGGAAACGAAAAGGGCGTAGGCGATGTGGCGCCAGGCAGGGTGCATGATACAACGCTGGATGCGAAAACCAGTATCAAAAACAAACGAGCGGATTTTTGCATACATTCCCTCCGGCCAAGCGAAAAGCCTGCTCTATTCGATTGTACATTGTTCTCTTCCAACGGGAAACTCGTTCGAGTCGAGGTCGGCGAAGTGTATTACGCAGGGATTCCCAACGCTCGAAGTGTTGAGAATTGGTGCTTGTGGGGCGGGTGGGAGTCGAACCCACACGCTCTCGCGAGCAGAGGATTTTAAGTCCCCGGCGTCTGCCATTTCCGCCACCGCCCCGAACTGCTGCTATTGTAGCCGGACGGGGCGAAGCGTCAAGGTGTCGTTCGTCGATCGCGCAGTCATTTTACACGTCATCCCCAGGTCCGTCCGGTTTGAAATTGGGATTTCCGTATGGGATTTTCCCCACCGAAATGGACGCCATGGCGTGAGTGGCGCTATGCTATAATGCCAAACGGAGTCTAAAAATGTTGAAATCGCTTACGCGCATTTTCGGGGGTGATCCCATCCGAAGGCAGCTCGAGAGTTACAGCGAAGCTGTGGCCCGGATCAACGCCATCGGAAAAGAGATGAAAACGCTTTCCGACGAGGCTTTACAGGCGAAGACGGATGAATTCCGTTCTCGCCTGGCAGACGGAGAGACGCTCGACGACCTGCTTGCGGAGGCTTTCGCAGTCGTACGGGAAGTGTCCGTGCGCACGGTCGGGTTGCGTCATTACGATGTCCAGTTGATCGGCGGCATCGTGCTGCACGAAGGCAAAATCGCGGAAATGAAAACGGGTGAGGGCAAGACGCTCGTGGCGACTCTGCCCATCTACCTCAACGCCCTGACCGGCAAGGGCGTCCATCTGATCACGGTAAACGACTATCTCGCTCGCCGTGACGCGCGCTGGATGGGCCCGATATTCGATTTCCTGGGACTCAGCGTCGGTGTGCTGCAGACCGCGTCGCGTTCGGAGGGCGGGCGCAAAGCGTTGATGTACGCACCGGGGAAGGAATCCTCGCAGGAAGACGTCCACCAACTCGAACTCGTGGACCGCAAATTGGCCTATGCTGCGGATGTGACCTACGGTACGAACAACGAGTTTGGTTTCGATTACCTGCGCGACAACATGGCGCGCACTTTGGAGGCGCGCTCACAGAGGGGACACCACTACGCCAGTCTCGACGAGGTGGACAACATCCTCATCGACGAGGCGCGCACGCCGTTGATCATTTCCGGGCCTGCGCAGGAAGACCCGGAAATGTATATCCAGATGGCGGCCGTCGTGAAGCAGATGAACGCCGAGGATTACGAGATCAACGAACGCGATCGAAGCATCTCGTTGACCGAACTCGGCGAGGATCACGCGGAGAAGATCATGGGGAGGACGATGCGCGATCCCGACCGGCCTGAGGATATCACGCCGGAACAGGCGCGATTACTGGGCCATCTCCAGCAAGCGCTTCGGGCGGAACACCTGTTCAAACGCAACAAGGAGTACGTCGTTCAAGGCGGGCGCGTCATTATCGTGGATTCGTTCACCGGCAGATTGATGCCCGGACGCCGGTGGTCGGATGGCCTCCATCAGGCCGTCGAAGCAAAAGAGGGCGTCCGCGTGCGTCAGGAGAACGTCACCTACGCCACGATCACACTGCAGAATTATTTCCGCAAGTACGAAAAACTCAGCGGCATGACCGGTACGGCTTTGACCGAGGCGGAGGAATTCAACGAGATTTACAACGTTGACGTCGTACCCCTGCCGATGAACCTGGAATACCGTGCGGAGCGGCCGGAATCCGATCTCGTCGAAGTGGAATACCGGGAGAATGGCTATCAATTTTCATACTACGCTGCTGCGGACGATGTAGATGAAACACCGGAGTTCTGGCGGCGGAAAGACTACCCGGACGTCGTCTACCGGACGGAGGAAGCCAAACTACGTTCCGTGACCTCGGAAATTCTCAGGCGCTGTACGCTCGGCCAGCCGCTGTTGGTCGGCACGACGTCCGTGGAATTGTCGGAATCGTTGTCCAAACGGCTGCGCTCTGAGCCCTTACAGCGAGCTGCAATGATCTCGATTTTACGCCAAGTCTATATGGAGGCGAACGAAATTCCTGCAGAAGGGATGCGAATTGCCGAACTCGAACCGCTGAACAAGCCGCTCGATGAACTCAGGCCATCCGATTTGCGCTCATTTGCCCGGGATTTAGACCTCAATTTGAATCCCACTCGTCCGGAGAACCTCGAGCGCTTGGCTCGAATTCTCGATCTGGATTCGAGCCATCACGAGCACCTTGCCGAGCTGTTACGCAGCGGGATTTCCCACAACGTGCTCAATGCGAAGAAGCATACAGAGGAATCACAGATCATCGAAGGGGCCGGGGCGAAGGGAGCGGTAACGATCGCAACCAACATGGCCGGTCGAGGTGTCGACATCGTGCTCGGAGGGAGTCTTCCGGATGAAGCAGCCCAGCGCGTGACTCGTGTAGCGCGAGACAGCTATGAACGAGCGGGTCGGATGCAGGAACGCGAGGAGATGGCGCACCTTTTACGCGCCGGCTCCGGATCGGGATACGGGAAGGCTTCTCACATCCAACGTCTGGAAAGATGGCGGCGTGAATTTGCCGATTTAGACCACTCCGAGATGGGCATCTACGAGGCGGATGTAGAAGCCTTCGATCGATTCATCTCCGATCGCGAGCACGTCCTGAAAGCAGGTGGATTACACGTTCTCGGTTGCGTGCGCCATGAAGCACGCCGGATCGACAATCAGCTGCGTGGCCGCGCCGCACGACAGGGAGATCCGGGTTCGTCTCAATTCTTCCTCTCGCTGGAAGACGACCTGATGCGCTTGTTCGGTGGTTCCCAGGTTTCCAATCTGATGCAGCGCCTTAATATCGATGACGCCATGCCGATCGCACACAACATCGTAAATCGCGTCATCGAGCAATCTCAGGGCAGGGTGGAAGGCGCGAACTTCGACGTACGTAAACATCTGCTCGAATACGATGACGTACTCAACCAGCAGCGCGAGGTATTTTATTCGCAGCGGGATCGAGTTTTTACCAAAGGCGATCTTAGCGAAGACATCAACGAAATGCTTCGGTTCGAAGTCGAGCGGCACGTGGAAGCCAGTTTCGAGGATGAGGATGGCGATTGGAAATTGCTCGCATGGATGGAAGAGATTCAACCATCGTTGAACGTCGATACGGTTGATGCTTATCCTTCCTACATGCTGCGGCTTATTCTCGATGACCTCGGGGACAATGAGGATGGCGAATCCCTTTTCCAGTCCTTGGTGGAGGTCGCCCGACAGGCTTTGAACACCCAGAATGAGCACGTACGGCGAGCCGTTGTACAACAGATCGATCGCACCCTCGAGCGCCTCGACGATCAAGTCGATCAGCGCGTCGAAATGGCGGAGATGGCGATCGAAGGCGCGTTGCTCGAAGCGGAAGAAACGGGTGAGGACGTTAATCCCAACACCCTGGTACAAGCGGTGGAAAGAGCCACCGGTGTACGCATCAAGATGGAATCCGATGCCCTGAATCAGATCCGCGAGAACCCCGATAAGTTCCGTAAATTGGTGCCTCAATTGATCGAAGGCGGGCTGGGAATTCGTGTCTGGACGGGTTTGGTCCAATCTGCGGAACGCCGGATCGGCGAACCGTTGAACATGGAATATCCAATGACGACCCCGATCGATTGGGACGAGGCCGGCCAACAACTCCTGGCCGCCGTCGACCGTATCGGGTCGAGTAAAACAGAGCGTCTTCTGGGGGATGTCGAACGCGACTTGCGCAGCGCTTTGGAACGCGTGAAAAAGGTCGATGAGGCGCTAATTCTGCGCTTGCTCGTGAGAATGAGTTACGGGCGGCAGGCATACTTTGACAAGAAGACCCACCAGCGCAAATCGGCGCTCGTCGCCCGTCTCACGTATCCATTTTATGCCGCCCGTTATCTGGACAGCCGCGGTTCTGAAGAGTTGACCGATGAGATCATGTCACACCTTGAAGGAGCTCGTCGAGCGCTTACAAGCAGCCTGGGACAGGGTGAACTGACGCGTCTGGCGCATACCAAACTCGAAGATTACGATGAAGCAATTCGAGAGAGTATGCTGCGTGAACTCAACCATGATATCTACGAGAAGCTTGCCAATGGCCAGTCTATTGCCTCCCTGGACGAGTCATCTCAAGCGCAAATTGCTGCAGTGCTGGGCAGCCGATTGTTGACCGAAAGCCACCGCAGGCTGATCCTTTCAGTGGGCGATCGACTCTGGATTGATTATCTGACCCAGATGGAAGCGCTGCGCACATCGATCGGATTGGAAGCCTACGCACAACGCGATCCTCTCGTGCAGTACAAGAGTCGTGCGTTCGATATGTTCGCCGAATTACTCGCCACGATGCGCGCGGGAGTGA
Organism: Anaerolineales bacterium; assembly: GCA_034430695.1. Classification (GTDB taxonomy): domain Bacteria; phylum Chloroflexota; class Anaerolineae; order Anaerolineales; family E44-bin32; genus WVZH01. The sequence continues at coordinate 8,012 of DAOUEE010000197.1, forward strand.
TTACCCGGATGTTCCGCGTACGAACTGCCGCGCCTGCACAGGCCGCCCCTGGACGTTCGACTTCAGGTTCACGAAGTACGAAGAAAAAGCGACGACGACGTCATCGCTGATTCTTACGCTGCAGATTCGTGTTTTCCACATGGCCGGGATCAGCTCAAGTTTGTGTTCCAGGACGCCCGGTGTTTAATCAACTGCTGACGGATTATCGATGAGGTATCCCCTGAAATGCCGCAATGCAGCGGGGGATCGATACGCATTCTCTATTGAAGCGCCTCCCACTTTGAAACGGCTTTCTTTATCAGTTTGCTCACTTTAGGATCAGGCACTTCCTCGATCGCATAGCTGTTGTTATCAATAAGCACGTGCACGGTTTCGTCCGGACCTTCATACAATTTGATCCGTCTCTCCTCATTTTCAATTTCCGCCAGATCTTGCTGCAGGAAGTGGTTGATTTGTTCAACCATACTGCGGGGCTTACTCTCGAGCACATCGCCCGTCTTCGTTTTGACATCCTGATCTTCTACGTCCTTGAGCCATGCGGTGAGATCGACGGCAGCGTATTCGACCCTGCTCCAATCGGGTGAGTCGTGAAGATCCTGGGACGAATAGTACTCGTGATCACCGACCTTTACGATGAGATTTCCTTTTTCTTCGTTACGCAAGAGCGTAAGGATGTTGATTCTGTTGCTGGTGGGTGGGCTTTCTACCCTGACTTCATCCACCGCTTCAGGTTCTTCAGCGGCTTCTTCTTGAGGCTCAACAGCTTCTTCGATTTTGGCACGTTTGAACACCCATTTCTTTACCTTCTGGAACGAGGCGGCAAGGATTTCTTTGTACTCCTTGTCTTGTGCCTTTCCCGCTTCTTCTTCCTTGGGCTGCTTTTCTTGCGCCTCATCATCTCCTGTGTCCTCCGCGTCCATCTCGGCATTGGCTTTCTTTTTAGCAGCTTTTTGCTGCTCACGTAGAATGGTGAACGCCAACAAGGCAACGAAACCCCCGATACTCATCATGACGATGCCGACCAACAACTGGTTGTCGGGATTCATATACTTGCCTCCGGTTGGCATTTCGGACAGAAATGCGTGCCTCGTTGCCCGATTACCATGCGTACGATCGGCGAGCCGCAAGTCGTACAAGCTTCACCAACTCGCTGGTAGACGCGAAAGTGGTTTTGAAAATCACCCCCGCGGTAGACCCAATCGATACTGGCGCCGTTGTTGCTTATTCCGCTCTTCAACGTGTCTCGAATACCCTTCCAGAGTGCTTGGACTTCATCAGGCTCGAGTGAATCGCTGCGCCGCAGGGGATGGATACCGGCTCGGTGTAAGGCTTCATCGGTATAAATGTTGCCGAGACCAGCCAGAAAGGTTTGGTCGAGTAGTAAGGGCTTGATCCGTCGTTTTCTCTTGTGCAGGTCTTCCATTAAGCTTTCCCATGTGAAGCTTGGGCTTAAGGGTTCGGGACCGAGCTCCCCGAAAATTTGCTCCTCATCGTCCACGAGATAGACCCGTCCGAATTTTCTAACATCATTAAACCGAAGTTGGTAATTATTCTCAAGGAAGAAAATAGTGTGATCGTGAGGGTCTTGCGGTGTGTCGTTCGCCGCGATGGAAAGGTCACCGCTCATCCGCAGGTGAATGATCAGGTTTCCGCGATCAAGTTGTATGTGGATGAATTTTCCCCGGCGCCCGACATCACGGACGAGGCGATTGCGGATACGCCGCCGAAAAGTCGATACCGACGGCGTATGGATGTGGCGCGGCCAGTGTAGCGAAACGCGTTGGATTCTTTGACCTTTCAACGAGGGTCCATGATCGCCTACGCGGAGGATTCTGGCGATAGTTTCAACTTCGGGTAATTCCGGCATACGCTGGCATTATACCGTCCGAAGACAGAACAGCAAGTGAATCCCTGGTCACACCGTTCACTTTCACTTCTGTTTCTAGCGAACGCAGATTAACTCTCGAATCTGGTCGAACTTCGCCGGTCCGATGCCTGAAACGTGTGTGATGTCCTCGATTTTCCCGAAGGGACCGTATTTCTCCCTGTATTCGACGATTTTCTGCGCCAGACTGGGTCCGATGCCGGGGAGTCTTTCCAATTCCGGCGCGGTCGCCGTATTGATGTCGAGTAATTCATGAGTAGACGATTTGGTTTCAGGGCGGGCGATGCTGGTTGGATCGCTGGAATCTGCCTGGATGGGCACCGTGATTTGTTCCCCGTCCGACAACGTCGAGGCGAGGTTGATCCAATCGATGGCTGCATTGTCCAGCGCGCCGCCTGCTTTTTCGATCGCCTGGCGGGCGATTGATCCGTCAGGCAATTCGTAGACGCCCGGGTTGGCCACCGCGCCGGCGACATGAACTCGTATCGGGCCTGGTGTCGGCGGCTGGACCAGAATTACGGGTGTTCCCCGCGGTTCAGAGATGAAAAGGATCAGCAGCCCGCTAGCGAGTAATCCGCTGAGTATTCCCCCGAGAAAGGTGCCAAGCTTGCGCAGCATTTTCAGTCCCCCTTAGGTTTGCGATCCGAGCGTTTCCATTATAGGCATAATACGCAAGGTCGATCAAACCGGCTATAATCAACGTATGCCTTCAGAGAGACGGATGGGGGACGACGGATTTACCAATCTGCTCGGTGACGAGCGCGTCGCCAAACATCACCTTCGACCGAGCAGCTATGGCACGGTCGATGAATCTTCCGCCGCGCTGGGGTTGGCGCGTTCGTTCGCCCTCTCGAACGACACGAAAGATGTGATACGCGCCGTTCAAAAAGACCTCTACCACATGATGGCTGAACTCGCTGCCACGAAAAAGGCGGCTTCTCGTTTCCGGGAAATCGACGAGGAACGGATGGATTGGTTGGAACGGGCAATCGCAGGATTCGAGCAAAGGATCGAAATTCAGAAGGATTTTGTGCTGGTTGGGGATTCGCCGGCCGCTACGGCGCTCGATCTGGCTCGGGCGATCGTACGTAGAGCGGAACGCAGCGTGGCAAAATTGACTCACGAGAATGAAATCGACAACCTCTACGTCCTCGCTTACCTCAACCGATTATCTCATCTGTGTTTCGTGCTCATGTTGTGGGAGGATCATCTGGCCGGCAACGAAAAACCGCAGCGGACGAAAGAGTAGGCAGCGTGCTTGGAACCTTGATTAACATCGCAAGCGTCTTCGTGGGCAGCACCATCGGGATTCTGTCGGGACAGCGGTTTCCTGAACGAGTACGGCAAACCGTGATCGCCAGTTTGGGGGTTTTTACCATGGCTGTGGGCGTCAGTTTGTTCATCGACAGTATGGCAGTCGATGGCGAGAACGTACTCGTCCCGCTGATCAGTTTACTGATCGGGGGGATTCTGGGGGAGTGGTGGCGTATCGAACGGCGCTTGAAGTCGCTCGGAGCGTGGCTCGAGGCAAGATTCGCGGCCGGCGAAGGTGAGGCGGTCGGCGAGAACCGCTTCGTGCGCGGCTTTCTATCGGCCAGCTTGCTCTTCTGCGTTGGTCCCATGACCATTCTCGGATCGATACAGGACGGTCTGACCGGAGATTACCGCCTGCTCGTAATCAAATCCGTACTGGATGGCTTCGCTGCGATTGCTTTGGCCTCCACGCTGGGCATCGGCGTGATGTTTTCGGTGACCGTTATATTGATCTATCAGGGGGGAATCAGCTTGCTTGCGGCGCAGGCCACCAATTTTTTCAGCGAAATCATGTTGGCGGAACTGACGGCAGTGGGCGGGATCCTTTTGTTGAGTCTGTCGATCGGATCGATCCTCGAGCTTCGCCCGATCCGTTCCGGTAATTTACTCCCGGCTTTGCTGATTGCGCCGATTCTGGTACTCGTGCTTCAAGCGTTGGGAATCGGTTGAATCCCGGAATCTTTCACGATCGCTAAAATCGGGCGGATCGAGGAATGGAATGATACGCTTCCATCCCAATATGGCCGGGGTTTTACGTCGAGAACAACGGCCGGCGTTGGATGGCGGATCAATCCGCGAGCTGCAGTGCGGAATCGATGGCTTGTTGAAAATTCGCGTAAGGTGCAGCACCGACCAATTCCTGACCGTTGATGAAGAACGTGGGGGTCGAATTTACTCCGCGATCCCTACCGGCAGCGAATTCCGCATCCACTCTGGTATTGTAGCGCCCTTCATCCAGACAACTCGAGAATTGATCTCGATCGAGATTCAAGGACTCGGCGAATGCGATTAAGCGAGCGGAGGAAAAGTTGGCGGCGGTTTGATTCGCAAAGAGAAGGTCGGCGTATTGCCAAAAACGATCCTGCTCGGCGGCACACAGACTGGCGTTCGCCGCAGCGGTCGAACCACTGCTGACGATAGGAAATTGACGAAACTCGATTCTCACCTGACCTGTTGAGACATAGTTGGCAATGATTTGCGGCAGCGTATTTTGGTCGAAATCCCGACAATGCGAGCATAGAAAATCCGAATAGTCTTCGATAACGACCGGTGCATCTGGACTTCCGAGCGAAGTGCCATCGGCGAAGGGAAACTCGCGGGCCGGTGGAACGTTGATGTCGCGTGTGGCGTTCAGACTGGGCCAAATCAGCAAGGCCGCAATAATGAGCGCTCCACCGATGATCATGAACAGCCCGATCAAGCGCCTTTGGCGTTGCTGCTTTCTGTTCTGGGCAATTTTATCTGCGCGTTTACTCATCGATGCTCCATGTTGAGATAATGATTAATATCCTGCCATAAAAGAGGCAGTTTGTCTACATTGTCGTCAAGGGCTGTGCGCGGCCGACTTATTTCCGTTGAACCACCCACGTCACGATTTCTTCGATCACAGCGGCTTTTTCAGGCTCGTTGTGCACTTCATGAAACAGCCCCGGAAGGATGCGCAAGGTTTTATCTTCGCTCGCCGTTCCTTCGAAAAACGTTTTGCATGCGGCAACGTCGATGAGGCGATCTTCCTGGCCACAGATCAATAACAACGGCTGATTGAACTCCGCTGCGTGTGCGAGGGTTTCCTCACCGGCTCGTGTGGCTTCGATGAAGAGGCGGGCGCTGGCCCAATCATGGACGAGGGGATCATCGATGTAGGCTTGTACGACGGACTCGTCCCGGGATATGTCGTGCGGATTGAGACCGCTGTGCTGCGTAAAGGTCGGCCAAACTCTCGACATCAGCCGGCCGAGCAGAAGCTTGAGCGGCGGCACCTCAAAACTGCGCCTCAAGGCTGGTCCTGTGGCGATGACGCCGGCAAGCGGCGTGGACGGCCGCAGTCCGAAGCGCAGGGCGAGCAGCCCTCCAAGACTGTGGCCGTATAGAAAGCGGGCTTTGTCGGCGTTCGCATGATCGATGAGCAGCCGGATATCGTCGAGCCATTGATCTAAACTGGGTGTATGGCCGCGCGGTCCCTCGGACCTGCCGTGTCCGCGTAAGTCGATGGCATGAACGGCAATCCCCTTTGCCGTAAACGCCCTGGCGACGTGATCGTATCGCCCGGCATGTTCTCCCAGCCCATGCAGTAAACACACCGTCGCCTCGGCGATTCCGTCCGGCTCCCAGGCTTGCCAATACAATTTCACGCCGTCGCTGGCCGTAAGCTGCTGCGTTTTTCTTTCCATCACGTTTCCTCTTTCTCTGTTCGTTCCAACGAAAACAAATCGAATTCACGAGTCGAGTGTCGTCTCGTAGACCGGGTGCTTGTGTCCTTTCCGTTCGAAACCAAGCTGCTCATAGAGCTGCAGGCTGCGCGTATTATCGAGTTGTGTATTCACGGACATCTTCCACTTCGAAGCGCGCATCAGCCGCCGAATTGCATCGACGACCAACGCTCTGCCGAATCCCTGCCGCTGCCAGGGCGGATCTACGGCCAGGCGAGCGAGATGCGCACCGTAATGGGATTCGGTGCTGATTTGGTAAGCAGCGATGCGGTTTTCGATCTCGACAACACGAGCCTCGGAAGCTCGCTGGTAAGCCTGGCGAAGCGTTTTCTCGGAATATCGCCAGATACCCCCAAAGGCGCGTTCGTCCAGCTCGGTTACGCTCGGAAGATCTTCTCGCTGCATGGTCCGAATTGTTCCTCTGGCAAGGTCGATGGCAGGTAAAGGCTGCCGCTGCCATTCGAGAAATACGACGTCATTACTGTGTAGAAAACCGGTTTTCTCAAGCGGTGGAGCGAACCAATCCGCGGACAGAAGCGCTGCGGCGTGACGTACGTTCATGGATTGCGCCTGCAGAACAGCTTCGTGCCAGAGCGGAGCCCACAAGTCGGACGGAGTGTAGGAAAGACCGACCGCAAAGAGCCGAATCCACGCAACCCCCGGTGGATCCGGAGGACAGGCCAAACATCCAATGATGCGATTTCCGTGCAGCGCGATGACGTAGGGGGGTTGACCGAGGAGTGAAAGTGCGTCTACCCAATCGAAATGCTGGTGTAAATAGTCTGCAGTTTGGATCAGGTGAAGCACTTCGTCGTGGTCGTTTGGCGTTGAAGATCGCAAAGTCCATGCAGCGTGGCTGCTCATAATTCGTCGTTTCAGGGTGCCCAAAACATACGCATCAGCGACCGAGTAAACGGAATGGCCATTTCAACAATTGACGTAGAAGACGGTCACGCGCCCGTGCTTTGGGCATCGTTTCGAGCCCGCTCTGCATCGTGGAGAGTGCATCGAGTGGTTTTCCCTGACGGAGCTGCAGACGCGAGAGGGCTTGAAGCGTGGAGGAATAATTATCCGAATCGCCGATCTTGCCAAACAAATCGATGGCTTGATGATAAGCATGTTCGGCAGCGGCCGTCTGGCCGCAAGCTTCGAGCGCGGAAGCGAAATTGCCGAAAGCCTGGGCAGCGCGGTTTTCGTCGCCTTGCGAGAGGAAATAGTCCGGGGTGTCACGCACCAGTTCGAGAGCGGCTTGCGGCCGTTTTGCTGCAAGCATGACGACACATAAATTATTGGCGATCTCTGCCGCTTTACTCGTATCTTGATCCTTGAGGTAGTACTCTCTCGCCAGGGTGTAGCTTTCGATACTCTGCTCGAATTGACTCGAGCGGTACGACTCCAGTGCGAGTCGTTCGAGTTCTTCAGGCGAGGCTTCGCTCTTTTTCATAGGGTTATGTCGAGCAAAGTCTCGGCGAGGATGCGCAGTTTCTCTACGGGAATCTCACTGAGTTGTTTGGCGATTTGTATGTAGGATTCGTTGCCGGGTTTACACAGAAATTCGCGAATCTCCGGTGAAAAATCCATGAAATTCTTAAATGCCTTGTTCGTCGTGAGCCATTCCCCAACCGGACCTTCATCGTCGATATAGTCCTCGATCGATTGACCTAACGCTTCGACGATCAGTTCGAGTTCGGTGAAGGGAATGGATTTTTCCCCACGTTCGTATGCGCCCATGCTCCTGGATGAGATTCCAATGGTTTCTGCCAATGCCTTCATCGTCATTCCGGTATCGCTTCTCCGCTTTCGAATGAGCGCACCGATGATCCGCTGACGCAGCGAAAGAAAGACTTCGGGGTCGAAATCGTCTCCTTCGTCCTTCTCCGGGGCGGTTGTGGCGATCAAGGCATCCAGGGGAGTGTCTAGGTGGTAGGCGAGCAGTTCGAGTTCCGGTAAGGAGATGATGCGACGGCCGTGTTCGTATGAGGAGAGTATTCCTCTCGTGGTTCCGATCATTTCTGCGACTTCGCTGAGGCTAAGATGGGCTTCCGTGCGAGCTTCGCGTAAAATTGCCCCCAGCATTTTAGCCCGCAAGGTAAGCGCAGCTGAATCGGTCATGATCATTCTCCAAGACGTGAATCGACGCGATTATAGCAGAAGTCAATCGAATAAGCGCATCCACGCGCCGGGCGATTCCTGCTTCACGGATGGTCGGAATCGTGACGAAATAACCCTCCCCCAATCAAAAGGTTTTCTTATTCATCTTCAGGAGGCATCAGATAGCCGATTCCCTGGCGGGTGACGATGTGAATCGGATTCTTGGGATCGGGTTCGATTTTCTGCCGCAAGCGGCTGAGGCAGACCCAGAGAATTTCCTTATCGTCCTGGTATTCCGGTCCCCATACCATCGAAAGTAAATCGTCGGAACTGATGACTTGCCCTATGGAACTTGCAAATGTTTGCAGCAGGCGGTACTCCGTTGCCGTGAGTGAGACTCGTTCGCCCGATACGGTGACCAACGCGCGTGGCAGATCGATCGTCAGTTCGTGATGGGTGAATATCGGCTGATGGAAGCTTTCGTCCATCGTACGTTCTGCGCGCCGCAGGACAGCGCGCACCCGCGCCAGCATTTCTTGCGCTGAAAAGGGTTTGACGATGTAATCATCGGCGCCGGCATCCAGTCCGCGGACTCGATCCCGTTCCTCGCCCTTTGCGGTGAGGATGATGATGGGCACGGATGAAAACTCTCGAATTCTCTCACATGCCGTAAAGCCATCCATTACGGGCATCATCACGTCCAGCATGATCAAGTCCGGCTGTTTCTTCGAGACTTCTTCCAGTGCTTCCTGGCCGTCGTTTGCCGATCGCACTTCGTACCCTTCGGTGCGTAAGTTGACTTCGACGAGTTGAACGTATCGCGGTTCGTCGTCCACCACCAAGATGGTCTGTTTCTTGTCTTCACTCATATTCGTTCTCTCCGCGGTCTGTAGTGTTGATATTAGCCGGCAGTGTAAAGTAGAATTTCGAGCCCTGGCCGAGTTTGCTTTCCACACCGATCTCGCCGCCATGCGCTTCAACGATCTTGCGGCAGATGTACAGCCCTAAACCTGTTCCTCGGACCGAGCTGCTCGTTTCGGGAACGCGATAGAAGCGCTCAAATAGATGGGGGACATGCTCCGTAGGTATGCCCGGTCCCTGGTCGATCACCGACACTCTCAATCGCCGATCGTTTCGCTGGACCTGAATGTTGACGGGTGAATCCGGTGCATATTTGTGGGCATTGGTTATGAAATTTTCAAGCACCTGCGCGATGCGCGTTCCGTCGATTTCTATCTCGGGGATGTCTTCAGCCATTTCGGCGGTCAATCGCATCTCGGGGTACAAGGATATCGTACGCTGGATGACATCGTTCAAGATGGGTGAGAGACGGGTCCGGGAGAATGTCATCTTGAGCGTTCCGGTCTGCAAGCGAGATGAGTCCAGCAGGTTATCGATGAGCTCGCGCAAGCGATCGGACTCATCGTCGATGATCGAAAGGAACTGCTTCCGAGTCTCCTCGTCCCATTCCGTGTCCTCGCGCAGCAAGGTCGTCACGTATCCCTTGATAAAGCCGAGCGGCGTTCTCAATTCGTGAGACACAGTGGAAACGAACTCGTCCTGCATACGCGCCAGTTGGCGCTGCGCTTCCAGGCTTGCGATCCGGCGCGCCATGCGGCGGTTTTCCAAAAGCTGCCCCACGTGCCAGCCAACGAATTCCGCCAGACGAATGTGTTCCGCAGGATAGGACGGACCACCGAAGCGTCCAAACGTGAGCCCGCCGACTCTGCGTCCCGAGACGACGAGTGGGAGTCCGAGATAATCCCGGCGGCGGTCACGGCTTTTTACCATCGGGCCGGCGTCCTCCTGCCGCAGCACGGTCTGACCCAGACGAAAGGCTTCGACTGCAGCAGGTGCACCCCAGGCCAGATCTTCCTCTTGCGACCGGCCGCGCCCGAGGGCGCGTGCGTAAATTGGTTCTAATTCACCGGATTCCTGGTTTTGAAGCAGCAGCGCGACCGTGTCGAAAATGAAGATCGTGCGCGCCAGCCGGAAGACTGCATCCAATCCGGCTTCGGTGTCGAACGTCTCGGCAACCACGCGTGCGATCGCATACACGGCGTTCAATTCCGTGCCAGTAGTCAGTGGTTCCGGAGCAGGCAGAGGTCCGGTCATGACGAATGCACTACGGGGGAGAGCGCGAAGCTAAACGTGCTGCCTTCGCCTTCTTCACTTTCCACCTTCAGTTCGCTCCCGTGGGCGTTTACGATCAGCCTCGCCAGAGCAAGCCCGAGTCCTGCACCACCGTACCTGCGCGTTGGAGAACCATCCAATTGATGGAACGGCTCAAAGATTTCTTCGATTCGATCTGGTGGGATGCCGATTCCGGTATCGCTGACCGAGATGATGACGATCTGATCGTCCTGCTTGGCAGACAGCCTTACGCTCCCCCCGGAAGGCGTGAATTTGATCGCGTTGTCGATCAATTGAAACAAGACCCAGAACAGCCGATCCAGGTCGGCAAACACGGCAGGTATCCCCTCGTCCACATCGTTTTCGAGAGTTACCCCCACTTTACTGGCTTTCTCCTGCGATCGTTGAAGGACATCCGCGGCGATTTCGGTAACGTCGATATTGGCCAAGGTCATGCTGAGGCCTTCGCGAGAGGCCGTAGAGAATTCGATGAGATCTTCGATCATCGAACTGAGGCGTTCGGAGGAGCGCCAGATCACGTCCAGCGCATTGCGCTGATCCTCGCTGATCGCTCCAATCTGATCGTCGAGAAGCAATTCGAGATACCCCTTGATGTGAGAAAGCGGGGTGCGGAGCTCGTGGGAAATGTTGGAAATCAAGTTGGCCTTGATCTGATTGACCTCGGAAAGCCGCTCCAACGCCCGGCGCAGTTCGACGGTCCGTTCGTGGACTCTTCGTTCTAACGTGCGATTCGATTCCTGCAGGGCGGCATGCAGCTGGATGATCTGTTCCGTGATGGCTTTATCCAATGCCTTTCGATCGATGAAGCCGAGTTGAAGGAGGGTCTGCCCAAGAAGCTGGTGTTCACCCCTGGCGGTGTTCTCCTTCTGTTTTTCGAGAGCGGTTTCCAGATTGTCCGCTGAAATCAGCTTTTGCCCAACCAGGTATTCGCCGATGCGAGGCACCAGGGCCGGAGGGGTCGAGCGGATCGGGGCGGAATCCGGGAGACCTTCAAGATAAGCTTTTTCGGCCAACAAAGCATATATGGCGATATCGACCCCGCATTCCAAACACGTTTTGGAGTCCGTGGGAATTGGGTAGTTGCACTGGGGACAGAGGATGACTGTCTGGCCGCCCTTCGGATCTGATTTCGTCACCGTTGCGCCTCGTAGGAATCGTTCTCTTTTTCGTATCATAGACTTTCTTCCAACTCTGGGCAAGCGAGGGTTTTTTGTGCAAGGCGGCTGTAAGGTACAGGGAGAAAAAAATAGACCATAATATGGTGGGTTGAGTGAGGGATATTATGGCCGTAGAAGTATTACTAATTGATGATGATCCCGATTTGTCCATCATGTTACGGACGTTGTTGCGAGGAAAGGACTTCCAAATCAAGGCGGTCTTCTCGGGCGACGAAGGCATCGAGTTATGCCGTAACGAACACCCCGATGTCGTTATATTGGATTTGCTCATGCCGGAGATGGACGGCTGGGAGGTCTGTGAACAAATTCGCGAGTTTTCCGAGGTGCCGATATTGATTCTCTCGGCTCTCGGCTCCCCGGCGAGTGTGGCCCGTGCGCTAGATGCAGGAGCGGACGATTATCTGATCAAACCCATCCATGCAAGTCTGCTGGCCTCACGGCTGCGTACACTCGTTCGACGCAATTTGGTACTTGAGGAGCAGAAAATCGCCTAGATAGTTCCTTTGGAATCGCTGGCTGGCAACCGCGTTTCTCTCTCAGAATCACGCAGCATCCGCTGCGTGATTCGTCTTTATCTATACACCTGACCTATAATGCCGCCTTAACGGTTCCCCCGTCGAACATGAGCGCGTG
>DAOUEE010000198.1:0-74625 GCA_034430695.1 Anaerolineales bacterium
TCCATTCCAGTGTCGCTCTGCTTCCAATTCTCTGTGCGATTGCGCCCATCGGCCTCGATCGCAGCATCGATTGGTTCGCACGAATCCGCAAGTGGGATGGGGCCGAAGCGAAAAAGGTCCTCAATGCCGGCGCGCTCGTGCTTCTCATCCTTTTCTCCGTTGGACTTACCTGGAGTAGAGTCGTTGGCGCATCCATCTCTTCACCTCGCTGGGAAGGGCCGCAGCGAACGTACGAAACAGTCGGCGAAGCGTTGTCCACTCTCGGCCGTTTGGAAGACATTGTGGCGGTCAACAACCCGCCGGGATTTTTCCTCGCCACGGGCATGAAAGCCGTCGTGATCCCAAATGGCACGCCACAAACGCTTCATGCCGTGATCGACCGGTATCACGTTCGCTGGGTGATACTCGACGTCAATCATCCCGATGGCCTGGACGCACTCTATACAGGAGCGATTTCGCCCAACTGGCTGGAATTGGAACTGACCACTCAGGATGCCAACGGGGATGAGCTTCAAATCTGGAAAGTCATCTCCTCGGAGAGCACGCCGTGATTCAAAGAGATATCGGGCAGGACGTCCGTCACTTGCTCCTTCTGGTCATCCTGACGGGATTTGTCCTCGGAGGATATCTGTTGACCAGTAAAGCTGTCTATGGTCTTGGTTTTCCGTTGGATGACGCCTGGATTCATCAAACGTATGCCCGCAACTTGATTGCGGACGGGGAGTGGGCCTTCCTGCCCGGCCGTCCGAGTGCGGGTTCGACGGCGCCGCTGTGGACGTTGGCGCTGGCGCTTGGTTACCGCCTGGGATTGGATCCCAGGACATGGAGCGATCTACTCGGTGGGTCGCTGCTGCTTGCGACTGCCTGGGTCTGCGGACTGTGGTTCGTATATAAAACGGATAAACCACGCCGCTGGATGTTGTGGGGGGGATCGCTCGTCGTCCTTGAATGGCACCTGGCATGGGCTGCGGTTTCCGGGATGGAAATCCTTGCGCTGGCTTTCGTCGCCACGTTCGTTCTCTATCGGTTGGATTGCCGTCCATTTCAAGCATTCTATCTTGGTGCCGCAATCGGGTTCGGAGTCTGGATCCGGCCGGATGCGCTTTCCTTGCTTCTTCCCGTGGGTTGGACGATCCTGGTTCGAGATCGCGTGACCCTGAAGAGGTTGGTGACGGACGTTGGAGGCGTCTGCCTGGGCCTTGTCATCGTGATTGTTCCGTATGGGATTTCGAACTACCAACTCTCGGGAACCTGGTGGCCGAGTACTTTTTATGCCAAATCGGCCGAATATGCAGCGCTGCGCGATACTTCCATCATCACAAGATTCCTGTCGCAGCTTTCGGTTCCCTTCATCGGAGCTGCCGCCGTCTTGTTGCCCGGCATCCTGATCGCTGTGCTACAGACGTGTCGAGAGAAAAGATGGGCGGAACTCGCACCGCTGCTGTGGGTGATCGGTTTCCTGGCCGCATACGCCTGGCGTTTGCCGGTTACCTATCAACATGGCCGCTATGCGATGCCCGTAATTCCGGTCTTACTCGTCATTGGATCGAGGGGCATGTTCGCCGTCTTGAACCTGAATTCGGACCGCATGCTGCCCAGGTTGCTTTCAAGAACCTGGCCGATGGCAGTTTGCGCGGCGGCGCTGGCGTTCCTCGTGCCGGGTTCACAAGCCTACGCCCGGGATGTGGCGATCATCGAGACGGAGATGGTCCGCTGCGCGAAATGGATCGAGGCGAACACGGAACCGGACGCCATCGTAGCAGCACACGATATCGGCGCACTTGGCTACTTCTCCGGGCGGGATTTGTTGGACCTGGCGGGATTGATTTCCCCCGAGGTGATTCCATTCATCCGAGACGAGGACTCCATTGCGCAGTACTTGACCGACCAGCATGCAGGCTATCTCATGACCTTTCCCGGATGGTATCCGTCGCTTGTCCAACGGGCTGAGAGAGTGTATCTTACAAGAGCGAAATTCAGCCCGGATGCGGGTGGTGAGAATATGGCCGTTTACAGGTGGACATCTCATGGTTTGCTTCGTGAGTAATGTCTGTGCTATACTCGCCGATGTTAAAAATAGGTGGCTCAGTTATGGAGAATATCCCAGTCATCATCGTCGACGACCATCCTCTGTTTCGTGAGGGTGTACGGAACGTTCTCGATTTGGAAGATGACATCGAAGTAATCGCTGAAGGCACGAGCGGCGACCAGGCTCTCCAGCTGGTTCGAGAATTGAAGCCGCGGGTCGCACTCATCGATGTCAATCTACCGAACATGAACGGCATGCAGGTGACGCGCCAGGTATCTGCGGAACGATTGGACACCGCAGTGGTCCTCGTTACGGCGTACGATGATGTCGAACAGGTGCTGCACGCTTTTCGGGCCGGTGCGGCCGCCTATTGTTCGAAAGACGTGGAGGCGGGTAAATTGGTCGACGTAATCCGCCATGTAGCCCGCGGTTTCTTCGTAGTCGGCGATCAGGTATATGATTCATCCGGTTTGGATCAATGGCTTTCGCGTGGCGTCGAGACGGTTCGACGCCCGCATCTGGATGGAGATGTGGAAGCTTTCACACCGCTTTCACCTCGCGAAATGGAAATCCTGCAATATGTGACGCGCGGGATGAGTAATAAGGAAATCGCATCTCGATTGGGGATCAGCCATCAGACGGTAAAAAACCACATGACGTCGATCCTGCATAAATTGGATGTCGAGGACCGCACCCAGGCTGCGGTGTATGCGCTTCGACATGGCTGGGTACGTCTCCAGGATACACGGAAGTAAACAGGCGCAGCGATGACCGAATCAGAAGTCAAAGAACTTTCACCCCTTGAGGAGTTTCTCCAAACCTCTCGTGAGGAAGTGGAGCAAGTTCGCAGAGAGTTGAAAGAAATCAGCTTGCTCGTTGAACAGAGTCATGGGGAAGTGGAGAAGCTTGCCCAACGAAATGCCTCCATCACGGCACATTTACATCAGATGCAATCGCATTTCGAGACCGTACCGCGAGAGGACATTCAATCTACGTACGAAGCTTTTACCGACGCACAGCAGCGTCTATTCACGATGCGCGGCCAATTGGAGAAATTACAGAGTGACGAAGCGCATTTGAAGCGATACGGTGAGTATTTGGCCAAGGCTCTGCAGGTCATCGAAGGTGGTCCCCAAGATTCAGTCATGGATTTAATGGGGGGTGGAACATCGACGATCCAACAGATCATCGAAGCCCAGGAGGATGAGCGGCGAACGATTTCACGTCAATTGCACGATGGCCCAGCGCAGGCTTTATCGAACTTCATCCTGCAAACGGAAATCGCAGTTCGTCTCTTCAACACGGATCATGAAAAAGCCAAGGAGGAGTTGAACAACCTGAAAGCGGCTGCCGCATCGACATTCGCGCGAATTCGAGATTTCATTTTCGATTTACGGCCGATGATGTTGGACGACCTGGGATTGGTGCCGACGGCGAAGCGCTATACCGAGGCGTACAGCGAAAAGACGGGTGTCGAGGTTTCAACGGTCATTACCGGAACGGAGCGGCGCTTGGAACCGCACCTCGAAGTCCTTACGTTTCGGGCCTTACAGTCCTTGCTGCGTAACGTGCGCGACTATGCCCAGGCAACACAGGCGAAAGTCATGATTGATATCGGTGAGCAAGAACTGAGGGTGAGTGTTGAAGACAATGGCCGTGGGGTCGATATCGAAACGATGTCGGAAGAAGATCAAAAAAAGTATGGTTACAACACCTTAGAGGATCGTATCAATCAGGTGGGCGGTTCCCTTGAAGTTTCTAGCACTGCCGGCGAAGGTACACGCGTGGCCTATTCGATTCCTCTGGGGGCATGATTCCAGGAAAATCCATTTTAGACAACGGTATCTAGACAGATTCAAACCCGATCGAGAAAGGGACGCATATTCGAGACTGGATTGAATTCAAGACGAGTGCGCGGGTGTTGAACGTGAGCGGTAGGATTTTGACGTGATACGAAGTTAGTATACGTTTTAATGTTTGAAAACCTTGGGAAATGGCATCGGAAAGATGTCCTATTGAATCGAGTTAAGGCAGTATCTATAATTATGCGTACTAAGGCTTCAAGTTCCTAAAACCACAATGAAAAGGAGGTGAAAAAAATGCTGTACAGCCCGAAGGAAAAAGGTCAGGGCCTCGTCGAATATGCTTTGATTCTTGTATTGATCGCTGTTGTCGTGATCGTTATTTTGGCGCTGCTCGGACCTGCCATTGGAAATGTGTTCAGCAATATCGTCAGCAATATTTAACAATCGTCAAGGGCGTACTATAGGGAACGCCTTGACATCGTTACAAACTGGAGGAGCCCTATCGGATGATAGGGCTCCTGAGTGCACTGTCAGGCCTTATCTCATATTTGAAAGATATCTGAAAGGTTATTGTAATCAAGGTCACTTGACTTTTAACACGGAATAGATAATATACGCGCACGGAAACTTAGTTTCATCACCACGAAAGGAGGCGCTATGCGTGGTGGTCGAGTCATAATGCTCCTTGCCATAATCATCCTCCTCGGTGTGCTTGCTGCATACTTGATGCTTGGGGGAAATGAAGAAGCTCCCCCAACTGAAGGTGAAGGCGTCGTTCAACCCGGATTGTCTGCAGATATGGTATACGTCGTCGTAGCCGGGCAAGACATTTCACGCGGTTCGATCATCCCGGAGCAAGATGGTGTCGTCGTCTCCCAAATGCCGAGAGATTTGGTCATCGAGACGATGATCAGTGGTGAAGATGAAGACGAACTCAAGTCTCGGGTTGTTGGGCGTAGGGCACGGATGGACATCGCTCGCGGGCTATTTATCACCGAAGGTATGCTGACGGACAAGCCGGGTGATCTGCTTGGCATAGGTTCCGATGCCGCAATGGCGATCGAACCAGGATACACTGCGATCTCCATTCCGTGGCACCGGATTTCCGGCGTTGCTTTTGCACTGCGAGCCGGTGATCAGGTCGATGTTTTGATCAGCTTTTTGATCGTCAGCGTCGATGCGGATTTCCAGACCGAATTACCAAACGAAACGACGGCCATCAGTGCTTTGGGCGGTATCCCACAGCAATTCGGTCCACACGTTACGGTACCCATCAGCCCTGGAATAGAGGATCCAACGAGACGGCAGGAGGGTGAATACTGGCCGTACGGGCGTGTCGAGAGCGAACCGGAGCTGGGTCTGCCCATTCACGTGATTCCCCAGGAAGCGCAACGGCCACGATTGGTATCCCAGCGCCTGATTGAAAACGCTACGGTGCTTAAATTCGGTAATTTCTCGACCGCTGACATTCTCGGTGAAGAAGTCCAGATGGTGGAAGTCCCTGAAGGTGAGGAAGCCACTACGGAGAACGTCACGGAAAGCGTGCCAGACATCATTACTCTCATCGTCACGCCACAAGATGCTTTGGCTTTGAACTGGGCGGTTAAAGCGGGAGCGGATCTCGTTTTGACGCTGCGTTCGCCGGACGATACCACTATCACGGAGACGAGCAGTATCACACTGCAATATCTGCTGGATAATTACAACATTACCGTGCCGGCTAAACTACCTTACGCATTGACACCGGCAATTGAGGCGCCGATCATTCCTTTCATCGATTATGAGGTTACAGTTCAAGGGGAAGGTGCGCAGTAGGGGATCTTAGCAATATATAAGGGTTGGTTGTTACTCGGAGGACCATATGTCTGAAAACGCGGAAGGATCAATCCGCGTACTTATCGTTGATGATATTGCAGAAACACGTGAAAATATCCGAAAATTGTTACAGTTCGAATCGGATATCACTGTAGTTGGTGCTGCGGTAAGTGGGCAGGATGCACTCGAGTTAGCCCGCGAAAAAGACCCTGATGTCGTCGTGATGGACATCAACATGCCCGACATGGATGGCATCACTGCGACGCAAGAGTTATTAAAAGACGTTCCCTACGCACAGATCGTCATCTTATCCGTTCAGAGTGAAGCCGATTACATGCGCCGGGCGATGCTTGCTGGCGCAAGAGACTTCATCGCCAAACCTCCCTCTGGTGACGAGTTGATTTCCACGATTCGTTCACTTGCGGCACGAGCGCAAGAACAGCGGAAATCGTTGGAAAGACCGGCGCCCCATGTCGTGCAACCGGTGCCCGGAATGGGCTACGCCCTGCCAGAAGGAAAGTTGATCGCTGTGTACAGCGCGAAAGGCGGTGTAGGCTGTACGGTCTTGGCGACGAACATCGCCTTGGGCTTGCAAACGGAAGAAACGCCAACGGTGCTGGTGGATACTGCGCTGCAGTTCGGCGACGCAGCCGTATCGCTGAACCTGCAGGTCAAGTTCAGCTTTGCGGACGTCTCTACGCGAGCCGACGAGGTCGATCCGGAAATCCTCGGGGAGATTCTTTTAAGTCACGAGAGTGGTCTGCGAATTCTTGCGGCGCCGCCGCGGCCTGAAATGGCGGATGAGGTGAACGCCGAACAAGTACGCAAAGTGCTGCAGCATCTTCGCAGGCAGTTCGCCTACGTTATCGTCGACATGAGTTCTAACATGGATGACGTTGCGCTTGCCGTAATGGACGCAGCTGATTTATTGGTCGTCGTAACCGTACCGGAAATACCATCAATCAAGGACGCACGACTGTTGTTCGATTTGTTGACCGTCCTCGAGTTCCCTAAAGACAACGTATTTTTCGTATTGAATAAAATGGACCGTAAATCCGGCATAACACCAGAGGCCGTGGAGGAGAATCTGAATTACTCGGTGAACGGCGTCATTCCGTTTGATGAACGTGCAGTCTCGACGTCCGTCAATCGCGGCGTCCCACTCATGATATCGGATCGTGGCTCATCAGTCGCGAAAAGCATCATCGATATACTGGGAGCATTGAAAGAGAAATTGATCGAGATGGAAAAGGTTGTTGAAGAATAATCGTACCGCTGATGCAAATGGGTTGGGTTTGTTGAGTGCGATTTTTAGGAGAGTGCTACTGTGTCGCTATTAAAAAGGATTGAGCAAGGGCAAGCGGAAGCACCATCCAGCGCTAGCAGCAATCCCCCCGTTGGGGGAGGTACCGGACGGCTGTCGGGGTTGAATGCTCGCCGTGTCGCGCCACCACGCTCAGCGCAAAGAGATACCTATTACGACCTGAAAACACGCGTTCAGAACAAGCTCCTGGCTGAACTGGATCCTTCCATGGACGTAAGCCAGACGGCCGAAGTCCGCAGAACGATCGAGGAGCTGTTCGAGAATATATTGGCCGAGGAAAAGATCGTACTTTCCCGGCCGGAACGACGGCGGCTCTTCGAGCAGATCGTGGCCGAGATTCTCGGCCTGGGGCCGCTCGAACCGCTCCTTGCAGACGATACGATTACAGAAATCATGGTCAACGGGCCAAAACAGATCTACATCGAGCGCAAAGGTAAACTGCACCGGGAACCCGCTTCCTTCGAAAGCAGTGACCATCTCATGCGCATCATCGACCGCATCGTGGCTCCACTGGGCAGGCGCATCGACGAATCCAGTCCCTATGTAGATGCCCGCCTTCCGGATGGATCGCGTGTGAACGCGGTCATCCCGCCGATATCGCTTGTTGGACCTACGCTTACCATCCGAAAATTCTCACGTGACCCGATTAGCGTCAATCAATTGGTCGAGTTCGGCACGTTGACGCCCGAGTCGGTTGAATTCCTAAAGGCATGCGTGATTTCGGCTATCAATATCGTTATCTCCGGAGGTACTGGCTCCGGTAAGACGACGCTGCTGAACGTACTCTCTCAGTTCATCCCCACTGACGAGCGCATCGTAACGATCGAAAATGCGGCCGAGCTTCAATTACGGCAGGAACACGTTGTCACGCTGGAGTCGAGGCCGCCCAACATTGAAGGTCGCGGCGAGGTAACCATTCAAAACCTGGTTGTAAACTGCTTGCGTATGAGGCCGGACCGGATCATCGTCGGTGAGATCCGTGCGGAAGAATCGTTGGACATGCTTCAGGCGATGAACACCGGTCACGAGGGCTCGATGACGACGGCTCACTCGAACAGCCCGCGCGATACACTGGCACGTATCGAAACAATGACCCTGATGGCCGGGATGGATTTTCCTGTACGGGCGATCCGCGAACAGATCGCCTCCGCGATGGAACTCGTAGTGCATCTGGAAAGACTCCGCGACGGTACGCGTAAAGTAACCCACATCTCAGAGATTCAGGGGATGGAAGGTGACGTCATCACGATGACAGACCTTTTCGTCTTCGAGCAAACGGGATTCGAGGATGGCCGCGTGATTGGAAGGTTGCGGCCGACTGGACTCCGACCTAAATTTATTGATAAGATTGAGACATCCGGGATTCATCTGCCGGCGACGATCTTTGGTGTTGGTGGAAAGCGCGGGTACTAACCAATGAATTCAAATCTGATCCTGATGATAGGATTGGGGCTTGGATTGCTCCTGCTGCTCATCGGAATCGCCTCATCTGTATTTGGAAGAGGCTCGATTGTTGAAGAGCGGCTTGGGCAATATTCCGAGACGGGTCAATTAAGTTACGGAGGCGAGGTCAGCGCTGAAAAGGAGCGCGACAGATCGACGCCCGTCTCGGACTTCTTCAACCGTATGGGGGAAGGAACGGACCTATTTGATGGGATCTCGAAGAATCTCGCACGCGCAGACATAAAACTCCGACCGGCGGAATACATTGCGGGCATCTTTATCTGCGGCGTCGTCGTCGCCGCGCTCGGCTTTTTTGCCACCGGCCAGAGTATATTTTTAGCTATCGTGTTCTTCTTCGTCGGACTGCTCATCCCGCGTTTCTATGTGAAACTCGCGCAAGGCCGGCGATTGAAATCGTTCGACAACCAGCTATCCGACATGATCAATCTGATGGTCAATGGCCTGCGGGCTGGTTTTTCCACGCTGCAGGCGATGGAATCAGTCAGTCGCGAATTGCCCTCTCCGATCTCCGATGAATTTCGACGCGTCGTCCAGGAGGTGCAGTTGGGCCTCACGATCGAAGATGCTCTCGAGCATCTCCTTCGCCGTATCAGCAGTGACGACCTCGACCTGGTGATTACAGCGATCAACGTTCAACGAGAGGTCGGTGGTAACCTGGCTGAAATTCTAGACACGATTTCACACACGATTCGCGAGCGTGTGCGTATTAAAGGCCAGATTCAGGCATTAACTGCACAGGGCCAGGCAACGGGCTGGGTCATCGCGGCATTGCCCTTTGCCCTGGCGGGGATATTGTTTTTAGTGAATCGTGAATACATCATGGTGCTCTTCGCGCCGGAGACCAGGGGATGTGGTATTCCGATGGTCATCTTGGCGTTTTTGATGATCGTCTTCGGCATGATCGCCATCCAGAAAATTGTTAATATTGACATTTAGCGATCGATAATTGAATACGAGTTTGACGGTATGATGAAAGTTATTCTCGATGTTGAAAGTAGGCGTAATGCCCACGGGATGTTGTCCGCACGAGCGATCGAGGTGATTTGACATGAATCCGTTGGTGATATTGGTCATTGTCGTTGTCGTCGTCGTCTTTGCGATCGCCCTGGTCATCGCAGGCATCAAGGCACCGCAAGCCAGCGATCCCATTTCGGACCGCCTGGCGGAATATTCTGCAAGCGACATACCGCTAACGCTTGAAGACCTCGAACTATCCCAGGGTTTCTTCGAACGAATTATCTTGCCTATGTTCAATAAAATAGGCAATATTGCCTCGCGCTTCACACCGCAGGCAACGCTCGAGAACGCACGAAACCGAATCGAGATGGCGGGCAACCCTATGCAATTGGATCCCGCATTCTTCTTGGTCCTGCGGGTGATTGTGGGCGTCTTGTTCGGTGGAGCGATCTTCCTCGTTTACACTTCGTCGGGCAGGAACTGGCTGCAAGGCCTGGGATTGTCTGTGCTTTTCACCGCTCTCGGGTTTTACTTTCCAGACTTGTGGTTGACGAGCAAGATTAAATCGAGGCAAAAGGCGGTATTTCGCGCCTTACCCGATGCGCTCGATTTGCTCAACGTCTGTGTCGAGGCGGGGCTTGGTTTTGATGCCGCTATGGGGAAAGTCCACGAGAAGTGGGAGGACGATCTCTCTATGGAGTTCGGTCGTGTGCTTCAGGAGATTCGACTGGGAAAATTGCGCCGGGAAGCGCTGCGCGACTTGTCCGACCGAGTCGATGTGCCCGAACTGACTTCCTTCATCGCCGCCGTCATCCAATCTGAACAGTTGGGCGTGAGCATGGCGAAGGTTCTTCGTATTCAATCCGACCAGATGCGAACCCGCCGGCGTCAACTCGCGGAGGAGGAGGCCGGTCGTGCACCGATCAAGATGGTGTTCCCCATCGGCTGTCTCATCTTTCCATCGATTTTGATTTTACTGCTCGGGCCTGCTGCTCTGACCCTGATGACCTCTGCCTTGGCTGGCATCTTCTAATCAAATCGTACGGGAATGCAACTAGAGGGGGTTTATTGCCGCGCACGATTTTCAACCGATGTAGACGTCTATCGAAACGAGCGCTGGATTCCTGCCTAGATATATTCTTTCCGCCGTATTGTGTGGGATGCGGCCGACAGGGGGAAATCTGGTGCCAGGATTGCGTTCAAGAGATTGAACCCATTTCCGGTCGACTCTGCCCTTCGTGCGGATTGCCTTTGATTTCGACAATGCAGTGTGGTTCATGCCGCTCAGAGGAGCTTCCCTTTCATGCGCGCTCTTATGCCTGGTATCGAGGGCCAATTTGTCGGGCTTTGGTGCAGTTGAAGTACCGGCCGGACCGACGCTTGTCCGACTGGCTGGCTAATCGGCTGATAGAGATCGTCTCTAGAGAAGCATGGCCGAGCATGACGGTAGTTCCCGTACCCTTAAGCCGAAAAAAATTCAATCGAAGAGGGTATAATCAAGTGGACTTGATTGCTTCCGGCGTGGCTCGGAAACTAGGGCAACCCTATCGAGCTTCTGCACTCCGTCGGATTCGGGATACACGCTCTCAAGTAGGTCTTTCTCCCGATGCCCGCAGACGGAACGTGCAAGGAGCTTTTAGAGCAGACAGCCGGAAAGTACGTGGGAAAAACATCTTGATCATCGACGATCTGTTCACAACGGGTGCAACTCTGTTGGCATGTACTCAGGCTTTGCGGAGCGCTGGCGCGGAGCTTGTGTTTGCGCTTACCGTTGCGCGCGCCAATCATGCTGATTTCTAAGCTATTACATACTAAGAGGATATTTGATGACCATAAAAGTGATGATTAACGTCAAAGATATGGATTTAAGCGATCGTTTACAAGATTACATTACGAAGAAAGTAGAAAAGTTGGATCGTTATCTCGATATTCTCCAGGAGGCGAAGGTCGATTTGCAGTATGTGAAATCTGCCAGAAATGCAAACGATCGTCAGGTCGTTCAGCTTACCGTGCGGGGAAAAGGCGTGCTGCTGCGCGCCGAAGAGCGCACGGATGATATTTTTGCTTCCGTAGATGCAGTCATGGATAAAGTGTATCGACAAATCGAACGGTACAAAGGCCGACGATGGCGCGGCCGGGGAGATGGACGTTCGGCTTCCGATCTCGCCATGGATCTATCCAACTCACCTGAATCAGGAATAGAAGCGGAAGGCACCATCGTGCGGCGGAAGCGTTTTATCCTAACCCCGATGGACGAATTGGAAGCGATCGAGCAAATGAGCCTCGTTGGTCATGAAGACTTCTTCATATTTCTCAACGCTGAAAGCCGTTCGATTAATGTGCTCTACCGGCGCCGAGATGGAACGCTTGGCTTGATCGAACCCGAGATCGACTGAAAATCTCGAACCGTTACCGCAGCTGATGATCCTTCATCTGCCTGCATGACTCTGCGCCCGGAATTTCAATGTCTACGTTTCCCGTTATCATTATGATGTCACCGGTCGGCAGTTCTCCAGCCGAGGGTTGGGTCGCCCAAGGGCGTCGAGCGGCCGCATGCGATCTGGTCCAACGATTGGGCCAAGTTCGATGCGTGGGGGAAGTCTTCGTGCTTGCAGCCGATCCAATGGACCGCAAAGCCCTAGTTCAGCTCGGTGCGGTCCCGCTGGCATCATCTGCCGGAACGTTCCACTTCGGACGAAGTCTGGCGAAAATCATCCTGGAAAACCATTTCCAGCAAATTGGATACTTCGGGGGTGGAAGTGCGCCGTTGATGACGGAGGGCATGCTGCAGGAAGTCTTCGACCGGATGGATCATTTGGGAAAGCCCTCTGCCCTGGTAAACAACTACCACTCAACGGACTGGATGGTGTCCAATCGGGGGGATGTTTTTTCCCGGATTCAGGATCGCTTGGAAACGGATAACTCACTCGGTTGGGTCCTGGCTCAGCAGGTCGATTTCGAGGTCCAAGCCGCAGATTTCGGGGCTGCGAGCCGGGTCGATATCGATACACCGACCGATCTGCTGATGCTGCATCGGCATCCATCGTTGGGGGAGGCCCTCGAGGGGTTCATCCAGGCCGCTCCGCCCGAGAATCTGGACAAGGTCGATAATTTACTTGATGTCATGAGCACGCCTGCCAGCACCCTCACGCTGATCGGTAGGACGTCCCCTCATGTTTGGAAAACCCTCAACGATCGAACACAGATCTGGGTTCGCGCATTCGCTGAGGAGCGCGGCATGATCGCCAGCCGGCGGTTCGAACGGGGGGAAGTTCGCTCGCTGGTTGGAGAGATGCTGGAGGATTGGGGAGTTCAGCGATTTGTGGATTTTATCACAAACCTTTCGGACGGCGTTCTCTGGGATACACGTGTCTGGATGGCGCATCGAGGTCGATGGCCTTCTTCAGGAGATCGATTTGCCTCGGATCTGGGCTGGGTGGATGCTGTCCAGGATGAGGCGCTGAAAAGGCTCACGCAAGCCGTAAGCCAATCCGACGTGCCGATTCTCTTGGGGGGACATTGCGTCGTTGCCGGGGGGATTTACGCTTTATTGGAATCTCGAAAAAAAACAGATTACCAACCTTCGAGGAAGGATCGCCAGTCCTGATTTTCGGGTAAGTGCGTGCCGTAGAGATACAAAGCGCTGGCGATGGGTTCTTGGGGTTCTCGCAGCAGATTCATATGCGCTGCCTGTAAATTCCGTCCGCCTTTCTTGAGATTGCACGCTTCGCAGGCCGTGACGAGGTTGTTCCAACTGTATTCTCCCCCCTGGTGGCGTGGAACGACGTGATCCAACGTCAAGCGATGGGAGCGCATGCCGCAGTACTGGCATCGATAATCATCACGCCGAAAAACTTCGCGTTTCGTCAGGCGTACGCGTGGACGAGGCCGTTTCACCATGTAATCCAGGCGGATCACCGAGGGGCGAGGAATTTTCTGCCGCACGGTCCGGATGAAGCCGCGGCCGTTCAACAGCATCTCCGCTTTTCCTGCCATGAGCAATCCAAGGGCTCTGCGTGTATTGCACACGTTCAACGGTGCGTAGTTCGCGTTGAGCAGAAGCACTGGTTCGTTCATTCATTCAGCCTCGAATAATGGCGGATTATATCATTATCTGTTCCACTTCGCATTCTCGAGGCTTCACGACAAAAAAGCCTGGCGAAATCACACTCTACGCCAGGCTTTCGGGAACGAATGGCATTACTCAGACGAAACGCTGCCTGATCTCCGCACTGACGTTGTCCAGCGTGGCAACGGTTAGGATAATGAACCAAACGGCGATGCCGGCTGCCTTGAAGTCGAGCAGGCGGATCCATTGGATGAGCAGGTAGCCGATACCGCCGCCGCCGACGAGGCCGATGATGGTGGACATACGCACGTTGATGTCCCAGCGGTAAATCGTGAAAGAGACGAACGGCGGGACGATTTGCGGAACTACGGCATAGACCACAGTCTGCAGCCAGTTGGCGCCGGTGGCTTGAACTGCTTCGATCGGGCCGTGATCGATCGACTCGATCGCTTCGGAATACAACTTACCCAACGCAGCGACGCTGTGCAACGTAAGTGAGATGATGCCCGCGAAGGGTCCCAGGCCTACAATCGCGACCGCGATTACGGCCCAGATTAGAGGCTCCACGGAACGAACGATGTTAAGTAAGGTGCGGACGATGTAATAGATCAGAAGCGTTATCCACGTTCCGGACATCAAGTTTTTCGCGGCGAAGAAACTTACCGGCAGGGCGAGAATGATGCCGAAAAAGGTCGCCATCATACCCAGAAATATCGTTTCGATCATTTTTGACATTGCCAACATCAGAATTTCCGATGGTCCGATTTCCCCGGTGGCGGACAGTTGCCTGGCTTTGATCTTCCATATTTGCGGTCCCTCGGCGCTCGAGGGAACCAAGCGATAGGGTATGACGATGTTGAATTGGAGCCCCCCCTGATCGTCGGTCGTCAAAATCAGATACTCACCCTCCTGGCGCGCACGGAACTCGTTTGCCAGCGGATCCGACCAGAGTATTTCCGTCTCCGTGTTCGGTGAGAAGTTCCCTACTTCGATCGACAAGGTCGTACCCGGAGCCCCATCCTGTTGGCTGAGGTTTCCACACGTCGGCGTGGTGCGAATCCATGGATCTTCCGTTATCGGATTGGGTGAGGGAGGGTTATCGGTGCATGGGATTTGGATGTTCTGAGAGGCCGCAACTTCGGTTTCGGCCCTCGAGACTGCTTCCTCCCATGGCCAAAAGATTTGCGATATGCGGTATTTGGACTTTCCGAATTCGCGTGCGAAAAGCGGTAAGTCGATCTTTCCAATTTGCCACCCAAGCAGGAAGAATGTAACCAGAAGCACGAGGAATACGCGTGTGGCGCCCTTGGTTTTCCTCGCGGCTACCTGATAAGCGTCGAAGATAATGAGTAGATATAGAATGAAAGCGACGATACACGTGACGAGAAGGATGGGCTGCAATCTCAAAATTTTATCGATGATGTCACCGAGTTTGCTTACCTTCTGCCCGATTTTGATGACGTCTTGATTGATACGCCAAATCGTTAAACCAAGAATCGTGAAGAAGCTTGCGATGATCAAGATCCCGCGCTGCCAGGCGCGCGCCAACACGTGTCCGAAGCCCGGCACAACGATGGACACCAACATAGCGATGACGGGGTGAACGAGACTGGGCTTCTGTTCCGTCTGCGTATTTTGGACCTTCGTCATTTCGCACCCCCGTTCGATCCAATTTCGCCTTGGATGCCGCCGACACGTTCCGCTTCTTCACCGTAAATGTTTTTAAATTCTCGATCCGTCATAGCGCGGATATCTTCACGTGAGCCTTGATACACGACCTCACCGTTCATGAGGCCGATTACACGTGTGGCATAGCGTTGTACCAGGTCCAGGTAGTGCAGGCTGCAGATAATGGTTATCTTCTCCTCCTGGTTTAACCACTCGAGTCTGTTCAAAAGAGAATGGGCGAGGACAGGGTCGAGGCTGGCGACGGGTTCATCAGCCAGGATCATGCGTGGTTCCTGCATCAACGCTCGAGCCACACCCACGCGCTGTTGCTGTCCGCCGCTCAACTCATCCGCTCGTTTATGGGCTTGATCCAGTATTCCCAGCCGTTCGAGTGCGCCCAGTGCACGATCCCGGTCTTCATGCGAGAATTTGCCGAAGAGGCTGCGCCATGCCGTGGTGTATCCGAGGCGGCCGGTGAGGACGTTGGTCAGTACGGAGGACCGCTTCACCAGGTTGAAGTGCTGGAAGACCATGCCGATCTTCCTGCGTACGTTGCGCAACTCCGTCCCTTTCAACTTGGTTAAGTCAATGCCGTCCCACATGATCTCCCCTTCTGTGGGGTCGATCAGTCGATTGATGCAGCGCAGCAATGTTGATTTGCCTGAGCCGCTCAAACCAATGACGATCAGGAATTCCCCGTCGTCGACCGAGAAATTAACATTATGAAGCGCAACAGTTCCATCATTGTAAATTTTGGTGAGATTGCGTACTTCTAGCATTAATATCTCCTAATAACGAAAGGGGGGACAAGTTGACTTGTCCCCCCTTGCTTTCACAAACTCACGACCGGAAAATACTCCAGGCCAATGGTGGTCTACTCAAGGTCAGTAGCTGAAATGCCGGCTGCGTCGAGTAATTGCCTGAACGGATCATAGAAGGTGTCATCGTGTGCTTCAAGACCACTCCAAGAGTACGCCTCATCCAATGCCGCTTGGCCTTCTTCCGTTTGAGCAATTGCCAACAGGGCATTGACGAGTTGTGTCTTGATATTATCATCCAAACTTGGGACGAATTGTACACCGTCGTTGGGAATATCGGTGGTCTGGAATATGACCTTAACAACATCCATTACGTCGGGATGTTCTTCTTCGATCGTCGTGCGCGCATCGACATAGGATGCACCGGCCACACAATCACCGTCGTACACGCCGGCGACAGCGCCGTCGTGTGAACCAGCGTCCTTGGGTACTACTTCCACGCCGGCGGCTTTGAGCTCGATGCTGGGGATGATCCAACTGCTGGTACTCAACGCATCTGCACGGCAGAACGTGGCGCCATCGAGCTGCGAGATGTCGCCGATTCCGCTATCGGTCCGGACGAAAATCTGGCCGTTGTAGGTCGGGCTGCCAAAGCGAACGGCGACGAGTGCCGCCTCTGCACATCCTTGATCAGCTGCGCGGATGTAGGAGAATGTATTCAGGGAGCCGATTTGGGCTTTCGGTGGATCGCTGCACATCGCCTCGATCGCGCCGGTGTTCTCCGTAGCGACCAGGACGTCCACTACCAGGCCGGTCTCTTGGTAAATCAAGGCGGCCATGGCTTCGCCACCGGCGGTGACCGTCTCGACCTCTCCAGAGGGTACGAAAACCCACACGAGTGGATTCTCCTCTGTCCCTAGTTCGGCTTTCTTGGAGCAAGCGCCGATCATAAGCGCGCCGATAACTAGAAGGCTTATAATCGCAAGTCCCAACAAGCGTTTTGTACGCATAGTCCTTCCTTCCTCCTCTGCAGTTGTAAGATACGGATATTCTTAGTTACCAATTGGAAAAAAATGGGGTGTTCGTGAAAAGGTTTTGTCTGTGCTCACCTCCTCCTGTATGAACTTGGTGAACCCCTTTCATCTTAGCGCGAAAATGGGCCGATTGCAAGAATTAACCGAACTTGTGTCTTTCGGCAGTGAAAGATAAAATCTGTCTTCCATGGATGAACAACGCTATCAGGAAGCTTTGGACTACATCTACAGCCACATCGATTACAGCGTCGAACGAAGCTATCGCTACGCTGCGGAAGTCTTCGATCTATCGCGCGTCCGCACTTTGCTTGACGCCCTCGGCAATCCACAAGATGCGTATCCCACGATTCACATCGCCGGAACGAAAGGTAAGGGCTCGACCGCGGCGCTGATCGCTTCGGTGACACAAGCAGCCGGCTATCGGACGGGTTTGTACACTTCGCCGCACCTGCAGCGCTTTACCGAGCGTATCTGCGTCGACGGGATCGAGATTTCGGAAACGGAAGTCGCGGACCTCGTCGAAGAAATCAAACCCCACGTCGCCGGGATCAGCGGTTTGACCGCTTACGAAATTATTACAGCGCTTGGCTTTCTGCACTTCCAAAAACGTGAAGTCGAATGTGCCGTGATCGAGGTGGGATTGGGCGGGCGTTTGGACGCGACCAATGTGATCCATCCGATGGTGGCAGTAATTACGTCTTTGTCCTACGATCACATGCACCTGCTGGGTAACAGTCTTTCCGATATCGCTCGAGAGAAAGCGGGGATCATCAAAGCGGGGGTACCTATTGTTCTGGCGCCGCAAATGTTCGAAGCCGAGGTCGTAGTGGAAGCCGTGGCCGAAGAACTCTCAGCGCCGCTGGTGAAAGTCGGCCGAGATTGGCTCTTCTCTCCCGGTAAACATTCGCTCGAAGGCCAGAGTTTTTCTGTGTGGGCTTCGCAGGAACAACCTTTGATGGACACGTTTGTAGAATCGGCGGGTATCGAGGAATGGGTTCCACCGCGATTCTTCATTCCCCTCCTCGGGCACCATCAGGTCGTCAATGCTGCCGTGGCGTATGCTGCGCTGCAGTGTATGCGCGATCGTGGTTTGAAAATTCCTGAAGCGGCGATCCACGAAGGATTCGCGTCGGTCCGCTGGCGAGGAAGGCTGGAGATCGTTTCACGCTCTCCCTTGGTGCTCGTAGATTCAGCGCATAACCGCGATTCGGCTTTGAAGCTTCGTATCGCCCTGGACGATTATTTTCCGGGTCAACGCGTAATCCTGGTGTTCGGTGCTTCGGCCGACAAGGACA
Organism: Anaerolineales bacterium; assembly: GCA_034430695.1. Classification (GTDB taxonomy): domain Bacteria; phylum Chloroflexota; class Anaerolineae; order Anaerolineales; family E44-bin32; genus WVZH01. Next base: position 18,219 of record DAOUEE010000198.1, read on the forward strand.
TCAGCGGGATGTTTACCGAACTGCTTCCGCGTGTTTGGCGATTGATCGTGACACAGGCCGTTCACCCGCGTGCGGCGGATCCGGAGGATCTCGCGGATCTGGCCCATGCTTCTGGCGTCAGTGTGGACATCATCGTGCCCGTTGCGGATGCACTTGCGCGTGCTATGAAGGATGCAGGAAGCGAGGATGTGATATTGGCTACGGGCAGTTTGTTCGTCGTCGGCGAGGCGATCGCTGCGATCGAAGCAATGGAGAAAGAAAAATCTGAAGACGTAGAAGAGGGTGCGTGATGGCGATTCGATCACTGGAGTGGCCTCACCTTCCAGGTGAGTGGAGCAGCGCGATCGGGCGTCGAGCGGATGCGCTTTACGATATCGAGGAAGCCACTCTGGATGAGGACGGACTCATAGAGTGCCTCGTCTTGCCGCTGCGCGACATCGTTTTGTTTCCCAACATGATCACGCCGCTGTTCGTCAGCCAGGATCACTCTCTTTTGGCGATCGAGGAAGTCTCCCGTACCAATGAGACGATGATCGCCGTGACTCAGCTCGATGCGGAGATCGAAGAACCCGGTTACGTTGATTTGTACGCCGTTGGCGTCGAGGTCGCAGTCGGAAAGCTGATGCATTTACCCGACGGCACGAGTTCCATCCTTACACAGGGCCGGCGTCGTGTCGAAATTGTCGAGTGTATTCAGGAAGACCCGTACATCAAGGTGCGTGCACGTCCAATCCATGAGTCGAGTGAACGTACGAAGGAAGTCGTCGCACTCATGCGCGCAGTTCTTACGCTGTTCGAAAAGTGCGTGCAATTGAATACCACACTTCCGGAGGAGACCTTCGTCTACGCCGTCAATATCGAGGATCCGGGCTGGTTGGCGGACATGGTGATCTCGTCTTTGAAGCTCGACGTCGCAGAACGACAGGATATATTGGAAACCTTCGATCCCTTGGAAAGATTACAGCGTACCAGCGTGATGCTCGGGAGGGAATTGGAAGTCCTGGAATTGGAGGACCAGATATATTCCCGCGTCCAGAGCGAAATGGATCGGTCCCAACGCGAAAACTATTTGCGAGAACAGATGAAAGCCATCCAGACGGAATTGGGGGAAGGCGATATCTGGACTCAGGAAATCGCAGACATACGCAAGCGCCTGCAGCATTTGACCCTGCCGGAAGAGGTCGAAAAGACCTGTCTGCGAGAGATCCAGCGCCTGAGTCAAATGCCTCCGATGTCACCCGAGGTGTCCATTCTGCGGTCGTACATCGACTGGCTGATGTCCTTGCCCTGGACTGAATCGACAACGGACAACTTGGATATCCAGCACGTGGCCGAAGTATTGGACAGCCAACATTTTGGACTGGAGAAAGCGAAAGAACGGATTCTGGAGTACATCGCAGTCAAAAGCCTCGTGCCTCCCAAACACCGTCAGCCGATTCTCTGTTTCGTCGGACCGCCCGGAACCGGCAAGACATCGTTGGGTCGATCGATCGCTACGGCGCTGGACCGCAACTTCATCCGCATCTCCCTCGGCGGGATTCGGGATGAAGCTGAAATTCGTGGCCACCGCAGGACGTATATCGGAGCGCTTCCCGGGAGAATCCTGCAAACCATGCGTAAGGCGGCGAAAGTCAATCCGGTTTTCATGCTCGATGAAATCGATAAGCTGGGGCAAGATTTTCGCGGCGACCCGGCTGCGGCGCTGCTCGAAGTCTTGGATCCGGAACAGAATCACGCTTTCTCCGATAACTATCTTGAAATTCCCTACAACCTCGCAAATGTGCTTTTCATCACCACCGCGAACACCGTCGAACCGATCCCTCCGGCGCTGCTCGATCGATTGGAAGTGATTGAGTTCCCGGGGTACATCGAAGAGGAGAAGGTGATCATCGCCCGCAAGTTCCTCGTGGTGCGAAAGTTGGAACAAACCGGTTTGATTAACGAAGGAATACGCTTCCTGGACGATACCATTCGGACGATCATCCGCGAATACACCTGGGAGGCAGGCGTCCGCAATCTGGAACGCGAGATTGGAAAGATTTGCAGGAAGATCGCCAGACAAAAGGTCGAGGGGAAGAAAATCCCGAAACGAATCACAAAGTCCACGGCTACTCGTTTGTTGGGACCTCCACAAATCACGCCTCACGAAGCGGACCGGGAAGATCAAATCGGTGCGGCAATGGGGTTGGCATGGACCGAAAATGGAGGGGACAGCCTGACGATCGAAGCCCTGCTGTACGAGGGAAAGGGAAATCTGCAGATTACCGGCCACATCGGGGAGATCATGCAGGAATCCGCTCAGGCTGCGTTTTCGTTTATCAAGAGCCGGGCTGAAGTGTTGGAGATATCCGCAGATGATTTCGAGAAGAAGGACATCCACATTCATGTTCCCGAGGGAGCTATCCCCAAAGACGGGCCGAGCGCTGGAATCACCATGGCGACGGCCGTGGCTTCGGCGCTGACGGGACGTCCGGTACGGCACGATGTCGGCATGAGCGGCGAGATCACGTTGCGTGGACGGGTGCTCCCGATCGGCGGCGTTCGAGAGAAAATGCTGGCTGCATATCGGCTCAAGTTGAAGATGGTGATCATTCCGGCGAAAAACGAGAAGGATTTGATCGAAATCCCCCGCAGCGTCCGTTCCGCATTGGACATTCGTTTCGTGGACAACATGGACGAAGTGTTCGCGCTTGCGCTCCAGCCGGCAGAGAGTGCGCGGAAGCGTGGTGGCGCTCGAAGGAGTAAAATCGTGCAAGACCAGCGTCCCAGCACTCCGGCGGGTCATTGAGTGACGCAAGAGCGTCCATTCGGATGGTCTTGCCGGGGAACAGGCAGGGTAGTCGACTCGTGATGCGTTCATCTATCGTCCGATGTATACTCTTCTTCGTCGTCTCGACGCTTGTGTTCGCGTCGTGTACCCGTTCGTCAGTGCCGCTGGATCGCATCGAGACGAAAGTCGCCTCGATCACCCCTCAAATGACGGTAGAAGCGACGGAAAATCCCTCACCTCCTCCCCAATCCGGCCTGTTCGCCGTCGTATGGGTGAATGCAGACGAGCCTCTCATCGCTCGCAATCCGGCCGGTTTATCGGGCGCAGCCATAGGGCAGCTTGCCTACGATCAACGTGGCCTGGAATTGACCGGGGCGAGTACGGGCCTGGGCAGTTCGGTCTGGGTGGAGACTAGGCTTCCATCCGGAGGGACGGGCTGGGTCAATTCCTGGTATCTCACGGAAGACGTTTCCTCTGCGGGTTTTTGCGACGACACACGCGTGCTGCAAGCAATAGACGTGGTCGGCCAGGCCGTTCAGGAGAGAAGCGGACAGAAACTCGCCGAGATCAGTAACCCTGCCCGAGGTTTGATTCTTCGGCATAATTGGTGGAATCCGGAGATCGCCGTTCCCCTGAATTCATTGTCGAACATCTATCAAGATCTCACCGAAATCGATTGGGGTGTTCAGGGGGGGAGTGAATTTCCGATCCAGGGTTCGTTTCAGAACGTTATCGCTCCACAACTGGAGGACGTGTTTACTCGTTCGCCGGAAATTGGTTGTAACGAACTACGCGTCGGGGATACCACGCGGGAGATCGTCTGGCCGGACGAGTACGTGAACATCAATTTCTATTCGGTATATCGGCCGGTACCCGAAGGGGGCAGCGAGTTCGATTGGCGTACCTGGGTCTTGGGTTTCGAGTACATCGATGCGCAGCCGTACCTGACCCTCCTGGTTCAATACCGCGGTGAAATTTGAAGGCTTTGATAATATCTCCGTCCCCCCGTCCGATTCTGGACTCCGCACGCCGTTTGAATCCCGTGGCTGCCTGCATCGAAGCACAAGGCTGATCCATCTTTTATCGGAAGTCCGGCGTCCGTCACTGGGGGGAAGACTCTTCGTCCGTATCGGTCTGTAAGGCCCAAAGGACTTCTTCGAGCCGCTCCATCCACTTCGAATCGTCCCGGCGCGACAGCCATAACCCGCGTTTACTCTGGCGCAGATCGTCCGCAGCGATGGGCAACTTGCGCGGCTCTTCGGACGGGGGCATCTGCAGCAGGATCTGCCCATTTTGAACCGAGATGCTTTCGACGCCTGCACGCATAGCCAGGCTGCGCAGGCGCAGTTGATAAACCAAATTTTCGACCTCGACCGGCGGCGGGCCAAACCGATCCTGCAACTCCGCGGTGAGTGCTTCGATGCTGTCCAGCGTACGCACGTCCGCCATTCTTCGATAGAGTCGCAGACGCAGATCGCGATCATCGATGTAGTCCGTGGGTATCGCCGTGGGCAGCGGCAAATCGATGAAAACCGGAAGGAATTCAGCCGCAAGTGGGACTTGCAGGCGTTGTTTGTCATCCCACTCATATTCGGCTTTCAGGCGCCTGACTGCGTTGGAGAGCAAACGCGTGTAGAGATGGAATCCTATGCTGGAGATGTGTCCGTGCTGCCGAGTGCCCAGGATGTCGCCTGTGCCGCGGATTTCGAGATCCCGCATGGCGATCGAGTACCCCGCACCCAGCTCCGAGTAATCGGCAATCGTGTCCAATCGCTGACGTGCTTCTTCGGTCGTGCGCTGGCGCGGGTGGCGGAAGAAATATGCATATCCCTGGGAAGCCCCTCGCCCGACGCGTCCCCGAATTTGATACAACTGTGCCAGCCCGAACCACTCCGAGCGGTCGATAATCAGGGTATTGGCGTTGGGAATATCGAGACCGGATTCGATGATCGACGTGCTCAGGAGGACGTCGATATCGCCGCTGGCGAACTCGTCCATCGCCGAAGCAAGCTGAGCTTCGGGCATACGACCGTGTGCGACGGTGATCGTCGCCTCCGGGACGAGCTCCTGCAGACGTTTGTGAACGGCGTTGATGGTTTGCACGCGGTTGTGTACGAAATACACTTGTCCGCCGCGGTCGATTTCGCGCAAGATCGCTTGCCGGATCAACCGAGGTTCGTAAGGACCGACGTGGGTGATCACCGGAAGACGTTCTTCCGGCGGCGTGTCGATCGTGGATATGTCCCGCGCACCGGTTATGGCCAGATAGAGCGTCCGCGGGATGGGTGTGGCGGTCATCGTCAACGTATCCACTTCGGTTCGCATTAATTTAAAGTGTTCTTTGTGCGTGACGCCAAAACGTTGTTCTTCGTCGATGATCAACAGGCCGAGATCGTGGAACTCGACGTCCCGCTGAAGCAACCGGTGGGTTCCGATGATGATGTCGATTTTGCCCGAACGTAGGCGTTCGATGATCTCGGCTGCTTCCTGCCGGGAACGGAAGCGGGAAAGCATTTCAACTTCGACGGGAAAAGCCGACAATCTTCTGCGGAAGGTGTTGTAATGCTGCTGGGCGAGTACGGTCGTCGGGACGAGCATGGCGACTTGTTTTCCGTCCATGACGGCTTTAAATGCCGCTCGCAATGCGACTTCCGTTTTCCCGTAACCAACATCGCCGCATATCAGGCGATCCATGGGCATGTTCGACTCCATGTCCTGCTTCACGGCTAGAAGCGCCCGCTTCTGATCTTCCGTTTCGATGTAGGGGAATGATGCTTCGAGTTCCTGTTGCCAGGGTGTGTCCGGCGAGAAGGCGTGTCCTTCGATCGTGTGACGTTTGGCGTAGAGCTGCAGCAAATCGCGTGCAATTTCCTCGACGGCAGCCTTGACCTTGCTCTTCGCTTGTTCCCAGGATTGGTTGCCCAGGCGAGTGGGTGTCGGAGGTGATCCGTCGGCGGAAATGTAACGCGAGATGCGGTCGGCTTGATGGATGGGAACGTACAATTGATCGCCGCCATCGTATTCGATCAGGATGAACTCGCGTTGAATTCCGTCCAACGTGCGATCGACTAGACCGCCGAATCGTCCGATACCGAAATCGACGTGTACGACCCAATCCCCGGGCTGCAGTTCCGCGTAGGCGTTTTCCGGCGCCTTGGCGACTCGCTTCGGACGTACGCGTGGTTTCGGTTTTGCCCAACCGAAAATTTCCGCATCGGTGAGTAGATGGAGAGGCGCTTTATCCGCCGTCTTTAGAATCCAACCTTCGGACAGGGCGCCGTGGATGAAATGAATATCGCCGGGCGTCAAATCCGCAATGAGTCCATCATGCACCGGTTCGGGGGCGTGGTCCTGTGACCACATTTCTGCCAAGCGTGGCGCCTGGCGGCTGATCGTCACGCCAGATTCGTGACGGAGAACGATCCCGGCGAAGTAGTCCATCAAGGGTTTTAATTGCCCGCCGAAGCGGCGTTCCGCCGTGAAAGCATCGCCGAGGTCGATTTCCACATTCCGCTCTGCGGCGATCTGGCCGAGATTGACTGCGTTCAAATCGTCCAACTTCTCACCCATTTCGTCGAGGGTGAGATAGGGTCGAGGCGCGTCGTCTCCCCGGAGTCCCTCACCGATTTGATCCTGGCGCAGACTAAGCGCTTGTTCTTCGAGTTCAGTGACGGCGTCATCGAATGCGATACGATCAAAATTGAGGATCACGGCCTCATCCGGGACATAATCCAGAAGACCCGTCGGCGAAGGGTTCATGCGGGGCAGGAAATACTCGAGCCAGCGATGTTTTTCGGGATCTTCGACCGGCGTCGCCATCTGGAGCAAATCGTCCCAGGCGGGGCGATAGGCAAGCGGTAAGCCCTCTCTTGCCGGCGTGATGCGGACTTGTGGTACGACGGCGACCGAACGTTGTGTGGAGGGATTGAACATGCGGATCGATTCAATCTGGTTGCCAAAGAATTCGATACGGGCGGGAAGCGATTGTGCGGGAGGCCAGAGATCGACGATGCCGCCCCGGCGGCTGAATTGCCCCGGTTGTGTAACCAGACTTTCATGCGTGTAGCCAACTTCCAGCAGATACCTCGCCGTCTGATCGAGGTCGACGCTGTCGTCGACCCCGATCTTTCGACAGTGTCCCAAAAAACACTGCGGCGTCAGCGTTCTCGTCATCGCTGCCCGGGCTGTGGATAGGACGATCAGGGGTTTCGCAGACGAATCCCAATGATCGTCCGGGACCTGAAACTCCTCCGTCAAAGCAGAGAGGACTGTCAGGCGGCGACGAATGGTCCGATCGGACCATGGATTGGGTTCATAAAACATGGGGTTCGGATCGGGGAAAGTCAGGACGTTGAGGTCGGGGCACCAGGCGGCGATCTCCTCGGATAACGTAAGCATCCGGTCCGCCCGGGCAACGAGAACGACGAACGTCCGTTTCAAATCATCTGCGAGCGAAGCGATCAAGGCGGCGCGTGCGGAGCGTGGAATGTGTAACGATCCGTAGATCGACTCGTCCTCGAACAATTTTTGAAGGAGGGTCTGATAACCCGGAAGGGTACGTATTCGTTTCGAAAGACCCGTTAGATTCATGGCGGTTTACAGTGCATTACCGTTGTTCATCGCGGACTGAATGCCTTCCTGAATGAAAAGCCGGACGCATTCGGCAGCGCGTTTTAATACCAGCGGAAACTCGATCTTTTCATCGGGACTGAAATCTTGCAGCACAAAATCCGCCGGATCCATTTTACCCGGCGGGCGGCCGATACCGATCCGCATGCGGGGAAAATCTTGGGTTCCGAGTTCGTGGATGATCGAACGCATGCCTCGATGTCCGCCGGATCCGCCGGCAGGTCGGATGCGGATATTGCCTGTCGGCAGATCCAACTCGTCGTAAACAACGAGCAATTGAGATTCCGGGATGCGGAAGAAACGCACCAGCGCTTCGACGCTGCGGCCGGAATCGTTCATAAAGGTCTGTGGTTTTGCAAGATAGACTTTCTTCTCATCGAGAAGACATTCTGCAACGGCCGCATTGGATTTCCGCCGTGAAAACGTGATCTGGAAATCATCGGCAAGCTTGTCGAGCAGCATGAATCCAACGTTGTGCCGGTTTCGGGCGTGTTCTTTCCCCGGATTTCCCAGGCCGACGATCAGGAAAGGCGCCGACAGCTTCGTCATTCGTGCCCTCTCTCGTTCGACGGCTTGGACTCCGTGGCACCTCTCGACCTACGCGAGCGTGGTGAAAGACGTCGGGAGCGGACGATTCTGCGTAACGAGGTGTAGGCAGCAAAAAGTAAAAGCGACGCGCCGCCGATGTAGCCACCGATTTTCAAGGACTGCAGAACCTTTTGTGTGCCGCTGCGCCGAGATACGATGACCGGGACGACCGTCGGAGAGGGCGTTTCCGTCGCGGAGAGCGCAGTCGGTGTGGAAGTTGTCTGTTTCTCGAATGCGGGCTGCGTTTCGATGGGTGTCGTGTTGCGGACGTGTAAGTTTCGGGCGTAGGCTTCGAGGCGGCTGTCATTTTCCAAGATTACGTAGAGACGCAGTTGATAATCGCCGTCCGTGATGCCCGTGGTATCCCAGAGCCCCAATCTGCCATCGGTGATCGGGGTTTGGAAATCGTCCACGATCGGGAACCACGTATCGGTGGGGTCTGGGTCGTAGGCGAAGGATAGCTCGTAGGCCACGAATGCCGGATGCGCAGCAGAACCTTCGATCGTGACCACGCCGTGGATGACTTCACCATCTTCCGGGCGCGTGATATCCGCAAAGCCCGGGGCTTGTTTGGACGGCCTTCCCGCGATCGAGGAAAACAACACGATCACCGGAAATATCAAATGCACGAGCGCTTTCGGCATCTTTACCTGAAAAATATCCCTGCGAATCGACAATTGGTGAGTTTAACACGTCGGACGATTTCGGTCAACGCGGTAGTTGTGGGATGCTATAATCAGGTGCAGTTTGCTTGATTTTATTAAACGGTTGACGCCGCAGACAACAATCGGTAGAATTCGAAACGTGTAAATCGGGGTGCCGACCGATTTGTCGGGGCACCCTTTTCCTCTGCACGTGAGGTGCGTATGGGAAAAGAGAAGGAAATGGCCGGACAAGATGAGATGCAGGTCGATGCACTCGATTTAACGGGCGGTACGATCGAGAACCTCGAGGCCGAAGTGGTAAGCGTAACGCAAGGAGGAGCCAACCAGATCACGGCTTCCGACGTCGAACTACGCCAGGGAGGCGTTTTTCAAGTCGAGGGAGAGCAAGTCACTCTCGATCATGTGGCTGCCGGGACGGTGCGAGGGAATCTCGTCTCCGCAACCGACGGCGGGATCGGTATCGCCGTGGGTGAGGACGTCAAGCTTTACAACACCCAGGTAGGCGCCACGATAGGCAGAAACGTCGATGCGGAAAACAGCTCTTCGGTCATCCTTCTGGCCCAGGAAGTCAACGGCACGGTAGAGACGATGTTGGATACGCAGGGGGCGCTGCTGGCCGGCATTGTATCCGGCATCACGATCGGATTGATGCTGCTCATTGGGAGAATGTTCACACGACGCCGCTGATAACAAGGTTCGATACGATCAAGTGACGATAGCATGGAGCGAGGGTAACCCATTCGGGGTGAGAGGCGCTCCGGAGGATCAAAAGTGAGTGAAGTAATACTACATGCAAATAAAAGGACGGCAACCGGCAGGCAAGTCAAAGCGCTTCGCAGGTCGGGAATTCTACCGGCAGTGATGTACGGGGCGGGAATCGAATCCATGCCTCTCGAACTCGACCAACATGAAACGGCCAAGACGCTTGCGCACGTTGGTGCTTCAACGTTGATTTCACTGAAGGTCGGGAATACGGCTCACCATGTGCTTCTACGTGAGGTCCAGCGCGATTATATTCGCGGGGACATCCTGCACATCGATTTTCTCAAAGTTTCGATGGACGTGGCAATCCGGACCGAGGTCCCGCTCGAGCTGATCGGCGAATCCCCCGCGGTCAAGGAGCTGGGTGGACTTCTCGTAAGTGGTCTGAGCGAGATCGAAGTCGAAGCGCTGCCCGGGAATCTGCCCGACCGATTCGAAGTGGACATTTCCTCGTTGGTGAACATGGACGACGTGATCACCGTTGCCGATCTCGAAATTGGCGAAGGCATCGAACTGCTTACGAGTGAGGATGAAGTCCTCGCCAGCATTGTCTACCAGGAAGAGGAAGAGATCGAGGAAGAAGAGGAAGAACTGATCGAGGTCGAAATGGAGCCAGAGCTCGTCGAACGTGGAAAACGAGAGGAAGAAGAAGAGTTCGAAGAGGACGAGGAATAAGCGCAGAATACGACAGAAGGGAGAAAATCACGCGGAGCGGAGGAGTACGCCGCTCCGCGTTTGTCATTCCAGGTCTTCTATCAGGAGGAGTAAGGTTATCGTCAGCAGTGCCGTTGCCCCCCAGATGATCTCACCTTGGTATGGTTTAAAGTAATATACCGGAATGCTGCCGCCGGATATGGGGTACTCTCGCTGGCGGATTTCCAGGTTATTTTTATCGGCCAGCCATTCGAGTGAAACACCGAAGACGCTAGCTACCTCGGCACGATTGAGACGGAGATCGTACGGCCAGGGAAAGGTTCCTACGACGGGGGTGATGGCGTACTGCGTTGTAGTCAGCAGCGCATCGAGCATGCCGAGAACCTCGATGTCTTCCGCTCGAATTCCGATTTCTTCCTCTACCTCGCGCAGCGCCGCCTGCGTAGGATTTTCGTCTTCTTCGTCGATCGCGCCCCCCGGAAAAGATACCTGTCCGCGATGAGATTCGACGAACTCCGTCCGGCGCGTGAAGAGCAGATGCCAGATGTCCCGCTCTTGATAAAGCGGCATCAGGACTGCGGCAGGTCTTGCGTCCCATGCGGGGTTTATACTCGGTTGTCGTTGAATGAGACGTTTTCGAAGATGCGCTCGCAGGTCTCCCATGAATCCCCTGTCTGTCGTAGATCTCAGGTTAATCGGCTTCCGCAGTAGGCACAAGCGGCCTGCTGATGCTGCAGCCATTCCACTTCATCGGGTTGAACGTTTCCACCGCAGTACGGGCATTTTGCCGGTAGTCTTCCCTCATCGGCAGTATTGACGGCCATCGCCAGTGACAGACCGTGATTGGAAAGCAGCGTTTGAATTTCGGCCTCGATCGCCTGCGCCTCTTCGATCAATCCGCGCTGGCGAAGCTCGGCGAGTATCCTGCGGCCGATATTGGCCAGCCGAGCGACCTGGCCCGTTGAAGCCATCATTTCCAGGCCGTGGCGGATCCGTTCCAGTCCGGTTTCCACGTCATTCGCGGCGATAAAGGCGCGGCCTGCCTGAAAATTCAGAACGGCTGCTCGTGGGATACTCCGATCTGCAGCGGCATCTGCAATTTCGGTAAATATCACCGCGGCCTCCTGAGGTTTTCCCTGTTCGAGAAGCGAGTGTGCCATCCGCAGTCTGTCCACGGCGATTCTCGCGGCTCGCTGCCGGAGAGGGCGGCGAGGGCGAGGCGGAAATCTACGAAAGGGCATTACCGGTCGACGAAAGCGAGGCATTTTCATACTCCAGCACGTTTGGTCGTAATTAAGCCTACCAGCGCTATTTTATGACATTGTTTCCGGGTTGTAAAAATCGTGCAAGCTAATCGGGCGGTTTACCCCTCGAAAGGAATGACCGCTCTGGCGAAAATGAGATAGCCAGTGTGTGCAACCATGCGATCCACAGGACGTAGACGCTCGGGTACGGGCTTGTAGAAACGCAGGGCGATCTCGCATACATCGATGAGTTCGAACGCGTGCCTCGAGATGCCCTGCAGTATGTCGGTTACCTGGTTCGTCGTCGGAACGATGATTCCAAGCACACCTCCGGCCGCCAGGGCTGCACGTGCTTGCCCCAGATACTGCTCGGGAGTAGGAAGGTCGAGGAACAGCGCTTCGATGCCGGTTTCTTCAAACCCTTCCTCGATGTCTTTTCGTTTTAGTTCGACGCGATCTTCCAAGCCGACACGCTCGAGGTTTTTTCGGGCTAGATTCTGCATGTCTGCTCGACGGTCGTACGAAATTACCTTACCTTCCGGTCCCACGATCCAGGCGAGCGCCAGCGTCAGCGAACCGGAGCCGGTCCCTGCCTCGACGACCGTCTTTCCGGGCGCGATGGATAGACGCAGCAGGATATATCCGATGTCTTTGGGATAGATGATTTGTGATCTGCGTTTGATGTGCAGCAGTAAATCCCGCAGTGTTGGCTCGAGCACATAGAAACGCATGTCGAGGTGGCTGCGAATTTCAGAACCCCAGGGTATACCGATGATGTCGTCGTGTTTCAGGATGCCTCGATGAGTCTGGAGTTCCTCGCCTGCTTCCATGCGAATGAAGAGGTACTTATGATCGCTCGACACGATCATGGCCAGGTCGTTTTCATTTACTCGTCGCAAGATTCGCTCCATGGATTCGGTCGATGCAGCATGCCCCGTTCGACGCTCGCTGGTTATCTACCGGTCCTACGAGGGGCTGTGTCGAAAGATATGTAGTCTATCGGAGACCCCACTTTATTATAACGATCACGGGTTGGGATCGGAAACCATTTTCTCATGGTGCCGGCTTTCTGACTCTAAAACGGAGCACGATCGCGCGCGCTTGTTGTACACGTTCTAGTCTGGGCATGAACCCCAGCGCTTCGAGCGGCTGCATCCAGCGATCGCCGGGGTCGCCGGCCTGGCCGGTGAAGCGGTACAGCCAAGCGGCAAGCCGGTCTTGAATGCCTCGACCGGTGATGCGTGCAACTCCGATGACGATCAATTCTCCGCCGGGCCGTAACACCCTCCAAATCTCCTCCAGCGTGTGTCGCTCGAGGATGTATTCGCTGGGGAAGGTGGAGATGACTTCGGCGAAGGTGTTTGCCGGCAAGGGGATGTTTTGCGCTCTGGCACGCAAGAGCGAGGCATCAAAACCTTCCCTACGCAGTCGATTGGCAGCGAGGCGTATCATTTGCCTCGACTCATCGAGCGCAAAGGCGCTGTAACCTTTACGCAGCAAATCGAGCAGCAGATGTCCCGGACCCGATCCCAGCTCGAGTACAGGGCCTTGCAGGTCTTCGTGCAGGGCCGCCGCTTGCCACTTGCGCCATTGGCCCATGGAAGTGGTCCAGGCGACGAAGTCGTATGCCCAGGCGAAGGTCGTATACAGGTGTTTGAAGAAAAATCGCAGCAGGTGCAGGAGCCATGGCTTCGGGTTCATGCCCACGCCCGCAGAAATGTCGTCAGCGTGATCTTGTTTTTCCGGATCGCTTGGCGAACGCTGGGATCGGTCAGAATTTGATATTCCTGCTCGCGTGGCTTCGCATAGCCACTGGTTGTGCGCAATTCTGCATCCACATAACCGGGATGGCACATCAATTCGCTTACACCGTCCGGAAGTGTACGCAAGACATGGACGAAGTGCTCCAGGCTGACGCCGGCGGCAAAGAAGGAGGAGAAAAAGTGATCAGGATGATGAATGGCCGCATCACCCAGTAAACGGCCCGCCTCATGACGGGCGAAGTCGATGCATCGTTGGGGCAGGGCATCGCGGAGTGCGTCATCCGGAACGTCGAAGGCGTTGGGCAGGCGTACACCACAGCCGTATTCGTCGGCGCACTCAAGGTAAAGCCCCCAGAGATGCGCGGACGCCAAAGCGACGTGATGGTGGGAATCGATATGGTCCAGAACTGCGTCGCACGCCAGGAAGGTTTCGATCTGCGTCCGCCACTCTCGCTTCACATCGTCGAGCACGCTTAGATCGGGATGTTGAAAGAAGAATTCCTTCGCCGGCAGCCTCCCCAGTGAATCTGTCAGCGACGATCGTTTCACTTTGGGGGACAGGGGTTCGCCGTAGGTGACATTCAGATGGACGCCCAGTCCGAGCTGCGGGCTTTCTTCCTTGGCGAGGCGTACGGCTTCCGCTGCGCCCGGCAGGTTCATCATCACCGTCGTCGTGGAGACGATCCCTTCCAGGTGCGCCCGGCGGATTCCGCGCGAGACGCCCTCCGTCCGGCCGTAATCGTCGGCGTTGACGATCAGCTGCTTTGCCATCTGGTATCCGTCATTTCAGGTACGGTAAAAAGTACGTCGCCAAACCCAAAAAGAGGGCGAAGCCGGCACTGTCGGTAACCGTCGTCACCAGCACGGGAGAAGCAAGCGCCGGGTCCATATTCAAAGATTTTAATATCAACGGAATCGTCGTGCCGACGAGACCCGCGACCAATAAGTTGCCGAGTAAGGCAAGACCGAGAATGAGGCCCAGCGTAGAATTGCCTTTCCAGAAATAAACTCCGAATCCAGCGATGATGCCAATGGCCGTTCCCTGCAAGATCCCAGTAACGACTTCCTTGAAGACCATGCGCCAGGAGTCGCGCAGCTGAATTTCACCCAGTGCGATGGCGCGCACCATGATCGCCAGGCTTTGGGTAGCAGAATTGCCGCCCAATCCGCTGACGATGGATTGGAATACGGCAAGCAGGGCGACCTGCGCGATGGTCGACTCGAAGCGCGAGATGACCCACGAAGCGAAAAACGCCGTCGCGGCACTCACCAGAAGCCACGGCAGCCTGCGTCTGACGTTTAGGCGAATCGGACTCTCGACCGACAACTCGGGATCCGACACGTTCGCCAGGCGGTAGATGTCCTCCGTCGCTTCGGCTTCAAGCACGTCCATCAAATCGTCGTACGTGATCACACCGACGAGGATACCCTTCTCGGTGACGACGGGCAGTGCGGCCAAATCGTAGCGAACCATCAATCGAGCCGCGTCCTCCTGATCGGTATCCGTGGTTACGTGGATGACGCCGCGCTTCATGATTTTTTCGATGCGAGCGTTTGGATCGGCGATTACCAATTCGCGCAGGCCAACCATTCCGACCAACCGTCCCTGGCGATCTACGACGTTCAAATAATATGGTGTCTCTTCATCTGGACCGATTCCGCGAAGATATTCAATCGCTTCACTCGCAGTGGTGTTCGGCTGCAGAGCGATAAATGACGTGGTCATCAAACCGCCGGCTGTCTCGTCTGCGTGTCCGAGTAACGGAAGAACCTCCTCTGCGTCTTCCATTTTGGCAAGCATGTCTTTGGCGAGTTCCGGCGAAATGTCGCCCAAAACGTCCGCAGCTTCGTCCGGCTCCATCTGATCGAGTACGTCTGCCAGGCGTTCACGCGAGAGTCCCTCGGCGACGTCGGCAGCCTCCGGGTCTTCAAGTTCCTCGAGCAAGTCGGCGGTCGTCGGCACGTCCAAACCCGGTAGAATCGAGGCTTGTTCGACGTCCTTTAGATCGGAAAAAGCCTCGGCACGATCTGCGGGATGCAAGCGAATGAGCGCGGCGATGGCTTCAAGAACATCGCCCGATTCCAATGCGTTCCGGATTTGTTCGATGGTGAGATCGATCTGTGATTGTTCCATGATAATGCCTCAATCTTGATGGATGACTTCGATGCCTTTTTCTTCCAGGAATCGAACTGCACGGTTCAGTTCCTGCGTCTCCCCATTCAATTCCACTTCGAGCCAACCTTCCTCGAGCGTGATATGAGCTTCACGGATGTTTACTTCGATTTGGTAGCGCTTGATGAGTTGGTAGAGTATAGGTTTGCTGATTAAAGCCGGCGGATAAACCAGGCGGAGAATACGAATACCCATGGTTGCCTCCTTCCGTGAAATGTCAAGCCTTGCATTGGCCAGAAGAAGGCCATCAGGCAATTGATTCTAGCACTTGGTCATGGGCGAGTCAAAACGACCCCTTGTGCGGCCAAGAACCCCCCTTTGACGAGGCGCGAACAGGCCGTCCGATTTTCGCACGGACGGTCCGTGGTTACAAATTATTAATTAGGCCCTCTATCGATTTTCGACGCACCGACCGGTCAGCGCCGGCGTCTACTGCCTCCACTGACGAGACTTATCCAGTAGAGCAGCTGTAATATGGCGGCAGCCAGGGCGGCAACGTAGGTGAAGGCCGCCGCATTCAACATGGCATCGACGCCGCGTTTCTCTTCCTCCGAGCGGATCAGTCCGCTGTTGGAGAGCAATACTCGCGCCCTGGAGGAAGCGTTAAGCTCGACGGGGAGCGTGGCGAGGGAGAAAACGGCACCCAGGGCAAACGCTCCGACGCCAAGCCAGGCCATCTGTGTGCCGAAAACGCCTCGGATCAGCAGGCCAACGATGATCAATATCAGCCCCAAACGCGAACCGATGTTCACGGCGGGAACGAGCGCGGCGCGGAAGCGAAGCGGTAGATACCCTTGTCGATCCTGCAGCGCATGCCCGATTTCGTGGGCGGCGATGGCCAGGGCGGCGACGGACCGTCCCTGGGCGACGCCTGGTGAGAGTTTGAGCGTCTGAGAACGAGGGTCGTAATGATCGCCGAGTTGATTGGGTGTGCCCTCCAGACTGACGTTGTTCAGGTTCCCGTAGCTCAGCAGCCTTTTAGCGGCCTCCGCGCCGGTCATCTGATTGAGATTGTGTACCTGACTCCACTTGCGATAGGTCGAATTGACCCAATATTGTGCCAGCATCACGAGAATGAACGCAGGGATCATGTACAAGAAATACGTGGAATTCAAGAAAAACATCTTACCTTCTCCTTCTCTCGGGTGTTTCCGAGAGTTCATTCACTATTTGTCAACAGGAGGTCGATTGCGGCGTCGAGCTGCAGATCGTTGCCCGCTTCCCAGTCCTCGGCGGTCATCGTGACCTCGATGTCCGGCGCGAGGCCCTGTCCGTGGATCAAGCGATCGTTCGGCGTGTACCATTTTGCGATGGTCACCCGAACGGCGCCCTGGTCGGATGAAAGTGCGATCCACTGCTGCACCGATCCTTTGCCGAACGTGGTTTCGCCCACGAGAAGACCGCGGTCGTAATCTTGGATGGCCCCGGCGACGATTTCGGAAGCAGACGCCGTGCCTGCGTTGACCAGCACGGCCAGCGGGACGTCGGTGGCCAGGCCGCCGCCGTTGGCACGATGGACATCTTCGCTGCCGTCGCCGTAACGCTCGCTGACGATCACGCCATCGTCGATGAATTCCGAAGCTACGTCAATGGCGCTGAACAAGTAGCCGCCCGCATTGTTCCTCAGATCCAGAATCAAGCCGGCCGTTTCATCGTCGATGAGGTCGGCCAGCATGGCACGCAAGTCATCGGAAGTCGTCTCGGCAAACGAAAAGAGCTGGATGTACACAATTCCATTATCGAGCTTCTCTCCCTCAACAGTCGGGATAACGATGTGGGCACGCTCGATGTCGAATTCGAGCAGGTCCGTTTCACCCTGGCGATAGATCGTAAGATGAACCGTCGTACCTGCAGGTCCCAGAATGCGCTGGATAACCAGGTTGCCATCGATGCCCGTCATGTCTTCGCCGTCAATGGCGATGACCTCGTCGCCGGGCTGTAATCCGACTTCTTCTGCGGGCGATCCGGGAATGGGCGCGAGAATGGTCAGATATTCCGTGTCCGTATCGACCCAGGCGCCGATGCCTTCATAACCTTCCAGGGTAGCGCTGGCCTGTTCGAACTCGATTGGATCCATGTACGATGAGTGAGGATCGCCCAGAGAATCGACCAAGCCTCTGATCGAACCCCGCATGAGCGTCGCGTCGTCCAGTGGTTGTTCGACGTAGTAGTTGTGCAGGATGTCCCAGGCTTGCCAATACGGCTCGAACAAGGTCTGCATCTCATCGGGCGAAACGTCCTGGCAATAGGACGTTGTCGGCGTTTCCTCCGTCTGGAGACGGATGCCCATCGCCAGCCCGACCGTGAACAGCGCCGCGGATAATATCGCGCTGACGAACGCGCCCAGTAAGAACATTTTTACTTTCGGTGCCATATCTTCGCTCCTCCTGCGTGACTTGCGCAGGTACGCTTAACCATAACACGTCAGTATAAGAAAATTATGAATTCGGGAAGATGTGAACGTGCCGGATTTTCACCAGGATCGATGGTTTATTGGGGATCATGATTTTATGTATGCCGGCCTTTTCTTTTCCGCCAAATTCCGAACGGATTCAGGATTTATCCAGGCCCCATTTTTGCAGCCAGGAGGTGATGAGATCGCCGTATTCTTCGCCTCCCGCTTTTTCCGTGTATTCAAGAATCGCCAGCCCGTCAAGTGGGTAAAGCGGATGGCACGAACTGGGCCAGGCGCCGTTCGGAAGATTCACAACTGCATCGACGACCGGACCAAGAACCTCCGCTTTTTCGAGCTTGGGCGATATCTTCTCGGCCGTGACGATCACGGTGTCTGCAAGCAGCGCCAGTTCCTCGTCGATGCCTTTGTTCCCTCCAATCCTGGCATTCCCATCCGGATCGGCTTCGAGGGCGTGGATCACGGCAACATCGCAGTGGATCGCCGGGAAGGCGATCAACTTATCTCCGGAGTACGGATCGACGATTTCTTTAACGTCCGGACGGAGCTGCGGCAAATCCGTGCCCTGCCACGCCGTGGAAGGTAGAAAACCGACACCGGACATCGCGGCGCGTATTCCATTGGCCAAACTGGCTTCGGTCTCCTCGATGATCTCGATGGCGCCGCTGCCAGCCGCCGATGTGAAATTCGGTGCGAGACCGAATGATTCCAATCCGAAATAGCACGAGCGAACCTTCGAAACCATGCCGGCGCCCACGAGCAGATCGCTTTCTATGCTCGCCGTAAAACTGAGTAGAGTTAATTCCTTGGGGAGCCGCTCGCGTTGATATCGGGCCAACAAAGCGAGAGCGAAGGTTATTGGCCGGCGATAAAGCGTCATACCGCCGAAAGCGATCGTGCACCCCTTTTCCGGGATGAGATTCACAGCATGGGACAGCGTTTGGATTTTATCGGCCATCGGGATGAGTGGTCTCCTTGTCGGGAGCGTGATCCAAATCGAGCAGCGATTTGTGCAGTTCCTCGACCGCTTCCTGCTCAAGATCCCAGGGCATCCGAAAACTCTTCAAGGGATTTTCGAAAATCCTGCCCTCGCGGCGCAATATGGAAACCAAAATTCCGAGGTTGAAGAGCAAGACGAGAATGAGCGCGCCGCACACGATCCCGAGTCCGTCATCCATCAGAATCACCTTCTTTAATCGTCGTTTGACTTATCAACTCGGGTATCGTGGATAAAAGGTCCGTGATGCGCTCTACATGATAATCCACACCGTTGGGTTTGGATTTATCTCCAACCAGAGTCGTCTTCATACCAATTTCGGCTGCAGGGAGTAGATTTTCGACCCGATCGTCGAGGAAGAGACAGTTCTTGGCATTGCCGGCGCTGGTAATTTCCAGGGCGCGTGTATACGCTCGTGGCTTTGGCTTGTTGATGAAGTCGAGCGCGACGATGTCGAGGATACGATCGATATACGCCTCGACGCCCAGAATGGCGAGCACGCGTCTGGCATGTCCCGTGTCGGAATTGGTGAAGATGATCTTCCGCTGCGGCATCCGGGCCAGCATTTGCTGTAGGTCCGGATCCGGCCGCAGGTAATTTTCAAGCGGAACGTCATGAACGTAGGCCAGATATTCCTGTGGGTCGACCTGGTGATTGGCAATCAACCCGTTCAGCGTCGTACCGAAGGAACGCAGATACTCATCCCGTATCGCGGAGACACGCTGCTCGGGCAGGTCCAAGCGGCTGACCATAAAAGCGTTGATCCGCTTTCCGATGGCTTCCCATAATCCGTTGGTGTTGGGGTAGAGCGTGTCGTCCAGATCAAAGAAAATCGTGCGGATGGCAGCCATTCAGGGAAATCCTTCTTGTCGTTTCTTCAAAGATAAACCATCCCATTCCGGGAAGGCCGTTCGTATCGTCCGGTACATCGTTCGAGGGTATCAAGCGGTTTTCCGGCACGGACCCTTCGATGCATCGATGTGGTACCGGGAAACCATCTGCGTCAGACCACCCGGGGCAGTATAGAAGTTATAAAGTAGGGTGTCAACGTACATCCTCGAGGTTATAATCTACTCCCACGATGAAGACTTCATTGCCTATCGAGATTTTACCCGAAGATGTCGCCTCCGCCATTGCCGCCGGGGAAGTAGTCGAACGGCCTGTTTCGGTCGTCAAGGAGTTGGTGGAAAATTCCCTCGATGCTTCTGCCAGTTCGATCGAAATCAAGGTGGAGCGCGGTGGAAGCGGCTTGATCGAAGTCTCCGATGACGGCGTCGGCATACCTCGTCGGGAAGTGCCGCTGGCGGTTTCCCGCTTCGCGACATCGAAGCTGCGCACCGCTGATGATCTGTTTGCCATTCGAACCCTCGGTTTCCGGGGTGAAGCATTGTCCTCCATCGGAGCAGTCTCGCGGCTCGAACTCGTGACGAGAGCGATCGGGGAGGATGCCGGAAGCCGGCTGGTCGTCGAAGGTGGGCAAGCGGGAGAGGTGCAGTTCGCAGGTGCACCCCGGGGCACGACTCTGCGGATCCGCGATCTGTTCTTCAACGTCCCTGCACGCAGGAAATTCCTCAAAACCGAAAATACGGAACGAAGGCGTATTTCCGCCCTGGTGACGCGCTACGCATTGGCCTATCCCGAGGTGCGCTTTAAACTCACGCAGGAGGGGCGGGAAACCTTCCAGAGTTCCGGAAAGGGAGATCGCAGGGAAATATTGGCGGCGATTTACGACGTGGAGAGAGCGAAAGAATTGATCGCTATTCCGGAAAACAGCGGCACGCCGTTCCAAATCCGGGGCTTTATAAGCCCGCCGTCGATCCATCGCGGGAATCGAAGGGAATTGACGTTTTTCGTCAATGGGCGCTGGGTGCAGGATGCCAGTCTCTCAGCCGCCGTGGTTCAGGCCTACCATGCACTGCTCATGGTCGGGCGTTACCCGATGGCGGCTCTTTTCCTCGATCTTCCACCCGAGACGGTCGATGTGAACGTGCACCCCGCCAAAGCGGAGGTACGTTTTCGGGAGCAGGATGTCGTTTTCTCGGTGCTCCAACGAGTCGTCCGGTCGACTTTATTGGGTCAAGCGCCGTCTCCTGCGCTCGGATTGGGAGTTTCAGCATCCGGCTCGTGGCAGGAATCGGATTCGGGGGTTCAGAGCGATTGGCAGCTGACGCGGCGGCTGGTAGACGCGCAGGATGTGGGCAGCGGAATCCGGCTTCAATCCGCACTGCCGGTGGGCAATTTGCCGCTGCTGCGAGCTGTAGGGCAAATCGGCGCCGCGTATCTCGTCGCTGAAGGCCCGGATGGGCTTTATCTGGTCGATCAGCACGCGGCACACGAACGCGTGTTGTTCGAAGCGTTGATGCAGGCGTACGAACAGGATCAGGTCGAGGTGCAAACCTTGCTTGAACCACTGGTGATGACCCTCAGCATCGAACAAAGTGACCTACTTGAAAATCAAACCGAAGTGCTGCAGCGGATTGGTTTCGACGTGGAACCGTTTGGGCAGCGGACGTACAGGCTGAGAGCAATTCCCGCGATGTTCGTTCGCGCCGATCCCGAACGGATTCTTCGATCCGTCGTGGAAGATTTCGAAGAAGATGAAACCCCCCTGGTGAAGGAAACGGAGGCGAGGTTGGCGGCACGAGCCTGCAAGCGCGCAGCGATCAAGGCGGGCCAGGTTCTCTCAATGGAAGAGCAGCAAAAGCTGCTCCGCGATCTCGAAGGCTGTACTGCGCCACGCACCTGTCCACATGGCCGTCCAACGATGATCCATCTATCCGTTGACGCGCTCGAGCGCCAGTTTGGCCGCAGAGGTTAAGCTTGAAGCGTAAGCGCTACGATCAGAAATCTAGGGGATCGGCAATCTCAGTCTGAAGGTGCTTCCCTTCCCCATTTTGCTTTCGACTTCGATATCTCCATGATGGTTACGGGCGATACGTCTGGCAATCACCAAGCCCAATCCCGTGCCTTTGATGTCCTTTTCTTGATCCGGTACACGGTAAAAACGTTCGAAAATGTGCGGCAGGCTTTCTTTCGGGATGCCGCAGCCGCTGTCTTCCACGGATAATACAAGCGTTCCGTCCTCACGCTGCAGGGATACCATCACGCTGCCGCCCGGGTCATTGTACTTGATTGCGTTGGTGAGTAGATTCAGCACCAATTGTTTTAATCGATTGCGATCTCCTTGAACCGGAGTGAGGCTGCGGTCGAAATCGGTTTTCAGCACAACTTTTTGCTCGTCGGCCTGAGGACGAACGATTTCCAGACATTCCACGATCAACCCTTCGAGGTGGACCGGTTCCCGTTCGAATTTCGCTCGACCGGATTCGAGTCGCGCCAGCTCCAAAAAATCGGTCGTCATATCGTTCAGGCGCTGCACTTCGCCGAAAATGGTCTGGCTGAGCTTGGTGTTTTGCTCGGCGGGAAGATCCGGCCGCTGGAGGAGATGGGCGGCTGCAAGGAGCGAAGCGAGCGGTGTACGTAGCTCGTGAACCATTTCGGCGATCAGGTCGCTTTGTTGGAATAAACGCGTGTTCTCGATGGCAATCGCCGCCTGGGCGGCCAGTGAACGCAGGATGAGCTGGTCGTCTTCGACGAAGGTTCCCTGCTTTTTGTTGAGAACTTCGATCACCCCCATGGTTTTGTCCTTGGTTTGCAAAGGAACGCCGAGGATCGAGCGGGTCAGGTAGTTCGTTTGCAGGTCGATGTCGGCGAAGAAGCGGGAATCGGTCTTCGTATCCTCAACGAGCAGAGGCTCCTGATTCGAAAAAATCCAACCTGCAATGCTGTTGTCCGTTGGCACTGCTGAGCGGCTGAACCCTTCTTTCAATGGCCCCGTCGCCGCTTCGAAGTACAGGTGATTGGTCTGTGGATCGTACAACAAAATTGAAGATGCCTCACTGGTTGTCAATTCGCGGGCAACTTCGGCAATATGTTGAAGCAGCGTGCCTTGCTCGAGTGTGGAAACCAACTCTGAGCTTACGTCTAAAAGACGCGCGTAGCGTTTCAACAATCGGGGATAGTTGCGAATTGCCGATTCATCTTTCGCTGAACGTGATTTACTCATGATTTTTACCCAATACTCCGTCTGCAAGATAAGGTAGAACGGTCTCCACATCGCCGTGAATAACGACATCCGCACGTTCGTCGAGGTAAGTAGGCGTGTGGTTGACGATGATCAGTTTCGCCCCGGCATTTAGCGCCGGGATCGGTAGCGTGGCTGCGGGTACAACCTGGAGCGACGAACCGGCGATGATCATCAATTCGCACTTCGCCAGGAGTCTTTCTGCGGATCGCACGACTTCGTAGGGCAGTTGTTCTCCGAGGAGGACGGCATTGGGCTTCAGGACGCCACCACACTTCACACAGCGCGGGACTTCTCCGCTTTGGATGAAGGCTTCCATGATGCCATCTGTATCGTAGACTTCGTAGCAGGAGACACATGTCGCTTGACGCAGATGCCCGTGAAGTTCAAGGATGACGTGTGATCCCGCTCGGTGATGAAGTGCGTCGATGTTCTGCGTGATGACACCGTCCAGATAACCGGCTTCCTCGAGGCGCGCCAAAGCAACGTGAGCGGGGTTTGGTGTGGCGTCCCGGATTTGTTGGGCCAGAGGATGGATCCACTCGTAAAATTTTTGGGGATTGTGACGAAATACCATCAGCGAAGCGACTTCCATCGGATCGTAGCGTTTCCACAAACCGGAATGGGCGGAACGGAAATCCGGAATCCCCGAGGGCGTCGATATCCCTGCTCCGGTAAGCGCAACGGTATGTTTTGAGTTTTTAAGAAGCGAAATCGCCCTTTGGAGGAGACTCTCGAGATCATCAAGCTTCACGACGCGGCTCAACTCACGACACGTTTGAGGCGCTGGGAAAGAAACTTCGACAGCTTGCGTATCTGATCAGAGACGAGACTATCCGGGTGAGCAAGAAGCAGGGGCGTCGAACCGCTGGAAGCCTGGTAGGCCAAATCCGGTGCGGGGGAAACGATCCCGGCCAACTCGAGACCGATCTCGGTTTCAACCTGGCGCCAAGGAATTTGCATGCTCGAACGAACCCGGTTGATCAATGCGAGATAAATTTTATCGCGCTGGATCCCGTCGCTGGACAGTTCCTGAAGCAGCGATCTTCCCAGGATATTGGACGGAAAAACCGGTTCCACCACGAGGATCAGGCAATCGCACATCTTCAATATCGGTTTGACGTACGGGCGCATCGAGCAGCCGAGGTCGAGTACGACGGTGGTGCACATCGAAGCCAGATTGGTGACGACCGCTTCCATCTGCGCTACGGATTGCTCCAGTTCCACGTTGTTTGGCGCGTGTGAGGCGACCAGCATGCGAATCCCCGAGGCGTGGCTGATGATTTCGCTCTCGACGGATCGCAAGTGGATGTCCTTCAGCGATCGATTCAGTAAATTGGAAAGGCCGGAGGCGTTCCCAATTCCAAGTTCGAGAGCGACCGTTCCGTGACCGGGATTGAGTTCTGCAAAAATCACATCGTCGCCTTCTTGCTGCAGTGCAATGCTGGTGTTCAAGGTGAGCGTTGACGTCCCGATGCCGCCGCGTGCCCCCAAAAAGGCGATGGTTCTGGCTCTCTCGGGTTTGGCGATTTGGGTTTGAGTTGCTCGACCGAGAACGGCTTTGATGTGCGCCGTCAGTTCAGCCGGGTGGGTTGGTTTGGTCAAATAATCGTCGACGCCCGCCTCGAATCCGGCGACTTTATCGTCGACCATGGTCTTAGCAGTGAACATGATGATTGGGATGTGGGCCAGGGCAGGATCGGCTCGCAATCGACGTGTGACTTCATACCCATCCATGTCCGGCATCATGATGTCGAGCAGGATGAGCTGCGGTGTCTCTTCTTTGGCCCGCTCGATACCCAGAGTTCCGTTGCTCGCGACAACGATCTCGTAGCCGTGGCGTTCGAGCATCAAGCCAACGAGTTTTAGGGTATCGACGTCATCATCGATGATGAGTATCTTTTCTGTCATTCCGGGCGCTCCATTTGGGATGATTTCCCGGTCGATGGCAGTCTAGCATAAAGCGATACGAGGGGCAAGAAGTGGACCGGGTCTCCGTTTGGAATCGCGAATCCACGATGCTATAATGCTCGAAGTCTTTATTTCCTCCGAGGCGCAGATGTCCGTTGATTGGTGGGGTTTCGACCAGAGTCTGAATTTCAACTTTCCCTCATCAGCGCTCGGTTATCTGGCCGGTGGGACCGCGCTGGCATTGTTGATCGTATTCTACATCCGTTTTCCAGCGCATTTCCCGGCAACATCGAAGAAAAATAGGGAACGATTTTGGGTGCGTCTTCCTTTTCTGCTCATCGCTGCCCCCATCCTGAGCCTCACGTTCTTACTGCGGTTTCACGTACCGGGAACGGAAATGCTGGCCTTCGTTCCACAAGAATTGCGCGGACCTGCCGTGGCTGTCTTTGGTGCGATCCCCTGGCTGTTCGCCGGGGGAGTGTTGGGAATCCGTGAAGCGATCGTCGTCGGGGTTGTCGCCGGTGTGGCGCGCGCTGGTTTCGAAACGTTCAGTGTACTTACCCCCATATTTATGGGCTTGCAGGCAGGTATCGCCGCCTGGTTGATGCGGCGGGATGATGGCGGATTACAGGGGCGATTGCTTCGCAGCCCGTTCATCAGCGGCCTCGCCAGTGGTGCAGTGTATGCGCTACTTCGAGGCATCGGCATATTCGTCACGATACAAGGTGACTCGTATCGCAGGATAGATATCACTCTTTCCCTGCTCGGCCTGACGGCATTGGCCACGCTGATCGAAGTGACGATCGGCGGCGCATTTTGTGAACTGATAAAGCGCCAGGCGGCGAATATCTGGTATGTACCGAGACGAGATAAGACCCGGGGATTTGGTCAATCGCTGGCCGTGCGTTTAAGCGTAGTCCTGCTGTTTTCCGGTTTTATCGCCAGCAGCGTGATTTTGATGGGAGATTGGGTCTCGGCAGATCAATCCGCACGGGAAATTCTCACCGAACACATGCAGCAGACCGCCAATCAGGCCAGCGGAATCATCCCCTTTTTCGTCCACACCGGTAGAGAATACAGCCGCCAGCTGGCGGACGATCTTGCCGTCCGTGTCGGTTCCGGCTCCTGGACGGAAGAACCGTTGGACGCGCTTCTTCGCGCTTATACCTTTTTCGAAAGCCTGGCAGTGTACGACCGTGAACTCGGTCTGGAAGTCACCTATCCTGCAGCGACGGAGCCGCCGGGGTATTCCCAGGGCTTTCAGGCCAACTTGACTGCGGCGTTGAGGGGCGTACCGTCCGAGACGATCGAGTTCGGTTCTGCTGCGGGGACAGGTACCCGCATGGCATTCATCACGCCGGTTCTTCCTGATGAAAATGGCCAGGCGGTCGGAGTCGTGGTTGGCTGGTCTTCCCTCGAATCCAACCTCATCTTGACGCCATTGGTACAGAGTTTCGACCAGTTTTCATACGGATCGGCGTTCGTCACCGACGAGCTGGGCGAAGTCCTGATTCACCCCGAAAGCGACCTGACAAATCGCCAGTTCAATCTTCGTCCTGAAACGAGCGGAACGGTAAGAATCGAATTTACACAAGACGGTACACGGCAGTTGGTCTACGTCGAACCGATCGAAGAGTACTCCTGGCACGTCGTCGTCATCGTACCGCTGCGCGAGGTCCATCGTCAGGCGCTCCAGATCACCTTGCGTCTCGGAAGCTGGCTGGTCGTGGTGGGGGTCGTTCTTCTCTGCGCGGTCTTTCTCATCAGTCATCGTTTGACTCGTCCCCTGCGGAAGATGGCTCAGGTGGCCCAGTCGATCGCGCGCGGAAATCTCGATCAGCCCGTGAAGGCAGACGGTGAGGATGAGATTGGCCGCTTCGCTTCCTCGTTCGAGATGATGCGCCGCAGCCTGAAAGCCAGGCTGGACGAGATGGGACTGCTGCTTGACGTCAGTCAACGGCTTTCCACCAGCTTCGACCTTACGGATATGCTGCAGCCGATACTGGACGGTATCCGGCAGATCGCCGCTGCCGATCACGTTCGTATCGCGCTGGCTGCTGCGTACGATGAAGCCCGATTTACGGGCTTTTCCGCGGGCGACGATCCAGGCAACTGGGCGGCGTTGGACCCGCAGATTCTGGCGCTTTCAAGCCACAGAGGTCGTTTCGTGCTGGAGAATCCGACGCGCGCCGGTGCGGTTCTCGATCTCACAAATTTGAGCGAGCCGATCGAAACGCTGGCTGCCATGCCGATGAGACACGAGGATGAATTCGTCGGCGTTCTCTGGCTCGGTCATCGATCGCCTTACGTGATGACTCCGGATGCCCTCAACCTGCTGTCGATCCTATCCGACCAACTGGCAGTGGCGATAACCAAGGTTCGTTTGTATCAACGTGCGGAGCACGAGCGCATGCGTCTCGTTACCGTTCTGGAAGGCACGCCGGCGGCGGTGATGATGGTCGACTCTGTGGGCCGGGTTTCCCTTCTCAATCCTGCAGCCGCGAGTCTTTTCAGCGCCGGCGAGCGGGAAAGTCTCGGGAAACCCGTTGCGGATGTCGTCCAGAATCCGGATCTGCGTACGCTCCTGCTGGATGATGGAGTGACAGAACACGCGACGGAAATCGAAATGGATTCCGGGCGCATCATGTTTGCCTCGGTGACCGACATACGGTACGAGGATGGTGTTCCTGCCGGAAGGATCTGTGTTTTGTGGGACGTATCCCATTACAAAAAGCTCGACGCGTTGAAATCGGAGTTCGTTTCCACGGTCAGCCAGGACCTGCGTGCGCCGCTCACGTTGATGCGCGGGTATGCAACCATGCTGAGTATGGTCGGGGACGTAAACGAACAGCAGGAGGAGTTTTTACAGAAGATACTCTCGAGCATCGACCACATGAGTAAGTTGGTCGACAACTTGCTGGATCTGGGCCGGATCGAGGCCGGCATGGGGTTGAACGTTTCGAGCATCCGCATCGAGGCGTTGATCAAGGATGTGGTCGATGCCTACCGCCCCCAGGCGGTGAGCAAACGCGTCGCCATCGAGGTCGAATTGGTAGACGGAATGCAACCCGTCGACGCCGATCCCGGGCTGCTGCGCCAGGCGATATCGAATCTGGTAGACAACGCGTTGAAGTATACGCCCGCGAACGGAAGAGTCGTCGTACGTGCGGAACAAAGCGAGGAAGATCAAATCATCTCCGTGGCGGATACCGGAGTTGGCATTGCGCCGGCCGATCAGGCACGCTTGTTCGAAAAGTTCTACCGCACCAGCGCTACGGACGCGCTCCACGAGAAGGGGTTGGGGCTGGGCCTGGCGATCGTTAAATCGATCGTCGAGCAACACAACGGATGGATTCAGGTCGAGAGTAGACTCGGACAAGGGAGTACATTCACGATCAGCGTACCGCTGAAATCCGCCGGCGCCGGCGAGGGGAAGAGAACCACGATCAATTTCAGATGACGTGCCTCCTGTATCGGACCCATACAATCCTGCTTGATTGGTTTCCACGGATCCTTATTACTGCGGTTTCTGTGCTATAATGTTGCCCACAAATCCATAAACGAACACCGGGAGGAGTAAACGGCCAGGCGCTGGTAGAGAAGGAGCGGCCGCAGGCTGAAAGCCCCCACAGCAGCAACTGTTGAACGTCGCCCGGGATGAACGCCGAAGAAGACCTCATTGAGAGGTGAGTAGAACGGCGCGGGTAAGCCCGTTACAGCGGAACCCTGATGTTGGTCGGGGAGTGAGTGTGCCAGGCGAATTAGCCTGGTGAAGCGAGGTGGTACCGCGGAGGTCAAGTCCTTCGTCCTCGAGGACGAGGGGCTTTTTGATTCGCTGTCGACGGACTCTTCGCAGGATCCGCCGTCGATCGAGGAGTCATCGGTCGGGCAAGTTGAACGGTGTGTAGCAGGAGGAACCAGGCAAATGACGATCGAAGATCTTCCAAAAGCATATGATTTCAACGAAGTGGAAGAACGTCTCTATTCGTGGTGGGAGACGAACGGCTTTTTTAAACCGCGCATCGACCCGGACCGGAAACCTTTCGTGATTTCCATTCCACCTCCGAACGTCACCGGCGAGCTGCACCTGGGACACGCCATGTTCGTGACGATGGAGGATTTGATGATCCGGCACAGCCGAATGACGGGTGTGCCAACGCTGTGGGTTCCGGGTTCGGATCACGCCGGCATCGCCACACAGCTTCAAGTCGAACGGATGCTCAGGAAAGAAGGAACGAGCCGCAAAGAAATCGGCCGGGAGGCTTTCGTACAACGCGCCTGGGAATGGAAGAAGGAATACGGGGGAATCATCACACAGCAACTGCGGCGCCTGGGTGCTTCCTGTGATTGGGGCCGGGAGCGGTTCACGTTGGACAACGGCTTGTCGAAAGCGGTGCGCGAAGCCTTCGTACGGCTTTACGAAAAGGGCTTGATCTACAGAGGGACGTATTTGATCAACTGGTCGCCCGGCCTGCAGACCGCGGTCAGCGATCTCGAGGTGGAGTATTCCGAGGAGCAGGGCACGCTGTATTACTTCAAATACCCCATCGCCGATTCGCAGGATTTCATCCCCGTCGCGACGACGCGTCCGGAAACGATCCTGGGTGATACGGCCGTCGCCGTGCATCCCGGGGATGCGCGCTACAAGCATCTACTGGGGAAAAAATGCAAGGTGCCGATGCTCGAGCGCCTCATCCCGGTGATCGAAGACAGCTACGTGGACATCGAATTCGGGACCGGCGCACTGAAGATCACGCCGGGACACGATCCGAACGACTACGAGATCGGCAAACGCCACGATCTGGAAGTGATCAACGTGCTCAATCCGGATGCTACGATGAACGAAAACGCCGGCCCCTATCAGGGCATGGACCGGTTCGAGTGCCGCGAGAAATTGTGGGCCGACATGGAAGCGGCCGGACTTACCATCAAAACCGAGTCGTATTTAATGCAGGTTCCCCGCTCGCAGCGGGGCGGTGAAATCGTCGAACCGATGGTTTCCACCCAGTGGTTCGTGAGCATGAAACCGCTGGCCGAAAAGGGGCTCGAGGTCGTACGCCTGGGTAAGGTGAAAATCGTACCCGAACGCTTCACGAAAGTGTATTTCAACTGGTTGGAAAACATCCGCGATTGGTGCATCTCCCGGCAGTTGTGGTGGGGACATCGTATCCCGGCCTGGCATTGTGATGCATGCGGCGAAATTACGGTCGCACGCGACGATCCCGATCGATGCACTCACTGCAAGTCGACGGACATCGAGCAGGACCCCGACGTACTCGACACGTGGTTTTCCTCAGGTTTGTGGCCTTTTTCGACCCTGGGGTGGCCGGAAGAAACCGAAGATTACCGCTACTTCTATCCGACGACGATGATGGAAACCGGCTACGACATTCTCTTCTTCTGGGTGGCGCGGATGATCATGATGGGATTGGAGTTCACGGGAGTCGCGCCCTTCGAAACCGTATACCTGCACGGCCTGGTCCGCGATGGGCAAGGGCGGAAGATGAGCAAGACCTTGGGAAACGTGATCGATCCTCTGGAGGTCATGGACGAGTTCGGCACCGACGCGCTGCGGTACACCATGCTCACCGGTTCGACTCCCGGCAACGACATGAATCTCAGTCTCCAACGCGTGGAGGCCAACCGGAATTTTGCGAACAAAATCTGGAACGCCGGCCGTTTCGTGATCATGACGTTGTCGAAAACCACAGGTGTTCAGGAAGAGTCGATCCAACCCACGTCTGCAGATCGCTGGATCGAAGGACGGCTTGCGGCGCTCATCGAGGACGTGGATCGCCTTTTTGCGTCGTATCAGTACGGCGAAGCCGGCCGGCAGATTTACGAATTCTTTTGGAGTGAATTTGCCGATTGGTATATCGAAATCGCGAAGCTGCAGGCGAGGCAGGGCGGCGCGCGGGCCTGGCAAACCGCCAGGGTCCTGGTCGAGGTGCTGGATGCCTGTCTGAGATTGCTGCACCCATTTACACCGTACGTGACGGAAGAGCTCTGGGGAAAACTGAAAGCGGCTTGCCTTGGGCACGGCGGTGGGTTTGGTTTTCTTTCGGAGTGGGAAGAGGCGCTCATCGTGGCGCAATGGCCGCAACGGAAGCCCATTTCGGAGATGGAAAAGGAAACGATGGATCGCTTCGATCTGTTGATGGACGTCGTGCGTGCCATCCGCAACGTCCGTTCGGAGCAGGAGATATCACCCGAGACGAAAATCGCAGCCACGTTCAACGCCGGATCGATGGCGGATCTGCTGGAAGAACAGCGGGATTCGATCGCTTCCCTGGCGGGCGTCGACCCCGAGCGATTGGAGATCCACGCAGCGTTGCCGTCACCCCCGGCGGATGCGATTCCGCTCGTGATCGGTCCGGTCGAAGTGCATCTCAGACTGGAAGACGCCATCGACGTGGAAACGGAGCGCGAGCGCCTGACCGAGGAATACGCGGAGGTCAACTCCCAGATCGAACGTCTCGAAAAATTGCTGGCCGGCCCGTTCTCCGAACGTGCGCCTGGAGATGTCGTTCAAAAAGAAGAAGACAGGCTTGCCGAGTTCCAGCTGGCTGCCGAAAAGATCAAGACGCAGATGGAACGTTTGGAAGAGATGTAGATTTGAACGGTACTGATCCTCCCGGGACGACGGGGTACGCGGTAGCGGAAAATGGCAAATGGCCCTCGCTGCCGGTGGCTGCCGTCGTCCCGGGATTGTTATTCATCCTCGTCGTCGACTTCGTCACGGTTTTGGGTGCAGGCCATCGCTTCGACCCATATCTTCGTTCGTGGGTTTGGGTCGCCGCCGTTCTCCCATGGTTCACGCTGCTCCTCTTCCGGAAGACTCCGGCCGTCTATGGCTACAGGCGCAGGCGTGCGCTGGCGTTGTTAGGCTGGGGCATGGTGGCCGGCGCCGTGTGGCGCGGTTTGAGCCTCGGGTTCAACGTCTGGGTTCAGAACGATTGGACTCAAATCGGATTGAACGGCACGCCGCTGATTGGATTGGTTTTCTGGATTCCATTTCTGGAGGAAACCTTTTTCCGCGGCTATATCGGCGGCGCGCTGTTGACGAAATACGGTCGTTGGCCGGGCATCGTGACTCAGGCAGTGCTCTTCAGTTTTCACCCGGGGCATTGGAGCCAGGGCTGGCTGGACATCGTCAGCATCTTTGTTTTTGGGATCCTGTCTGGTTGGCTTTACGCTCGGTTCCGATCGATTTGGGCGCCCTGGGGGGCGCATGCCTTCGCAAACGTGCTGCCTTTACTGCTGCGCACCTGGGTCGTGTAAAGCTTGAAGATCTTCCTCGAACTATCTTCCCGTGAGTGATTTCTGACAGCTGCAATCTAGTTGCATGACTCAAAAGCAGCCCTTTTCGGGTGTGATATACTCTCGTTTTTGGAGGAGTGATGCGACGAGGCGGTCCCGATTACCTACGCTGGATCTCGATTGGCTTGTTGCTGGCGGCGGTTGTTTTTTTCTTCTTCGAACTAATCGCCTTCAGCCGCCAGCGGGCACGTCTTCCGGAAGGACTTTCCGTCGGTGGTGTTCCCGTCGGTGGACTTTCCCAAATCGAAGCGGTCGAACGCATCCTGCAGACCTACAGTTCGCCTGTCGAGCTGCACTACAACGATCAGATCATTCTCGTGTCGCCTGCAAGCGTCGGGTTCCGCCTGGATACCGAAGTCATGTTGGCGGCAGCCGAATCGATGCGCACCGGCGATGATTTCTGGTCCGGCTTCATGGATTTTCTGTGGAGTCGTCCGGGGGAAGAAGCGGCGATACCCTTGCGCGCTGAGTATTCCGTTTCGCAGCTCGAATTGGTTCTGGCTGATATCGCTGCCCGATACGACGAGCCTCCGTATCTTGCCGAGCCCATTCCGGGAACGCCCAATTTCAATCCCGGAAAGCCGGGACGCGTTCTCGACATCGACCGGGCACAACGCTTGATCGGGGACATCTTGATGCTGCCCCATTCCCGGGTCGTAAACCTGCCGGTTCTGGAGGACGTACCCCCGAGACCGACATTGGGCACGCTCGAGATCTTGATTAAACAGATCGTGGACGCCACGGATTTCACCGGCCTCACAGATTTGTTTCTGGTGAATCTACGGTCGGGTGAAGAACTGCATATCGTTTACCTGGACGGTGAAGACATCCCTGCGGAACCGGATGTTTCTTTCGGCGCAGCCTCCACTTTCAAGATCGGAATCATGACGGCATACTTCATTGAATTCGACGAACCCTT
This sequence comes from Anaerolineales bacterium, assembly GCA_034430695.1. GTDB lineage: Bacteria > Chloroflexota > Anaerolineae > Anaerolineales > E44-bin32 > WVZH01. The sequence continues at coordinate 51,111 of DAOUEE010000198.1, forward strand.
CAGTGAAGAAGCGGACGATCATATGTTTGACATGATCACACGCTCGGGCAACGAATCTTCAGATTGGCTGATGGAGCAGATTGGCGGCGACCTCGGTCCGCTCTCTATCACGGACACCCTTCAAACGTTGGGTCTGAAAAACACCTTTTCAGGCGGCTTTTATCATCCAGGAGCACCACTCCTGCGTACGTACAACACGCCTGCAAACCAGCGCACGGACATCAACACCCGACCGGATATATACACGCAGACCACCCCGTCCGACATCGGGATGTTGTTGATGGACATCTATCATTGTGAGAACGGCGGCGGTGCGCTGCTCGCCGTCTACCCCGATCGAGTTACGCCGCAGGAATGCTCCCATATGATCGATCTGCTCGCTCAAAACAAAATCGGGAGTTTGATCGAAGCGGGTGTACCGGACGGCACTCGGGTGGCACACAAGCACGGCTGGCCGAGCTCGCCTTTCGACATGATCGGAGATGCCGGCATCGTCTACACACCGGGCGGGGATTACGTGTTTTCATTGTTCTTGTTTCAGGATCAGGAAATGTTTTGGGACCCGACGTCGAAGATGTTCGCCGATATCTCCCGCGCCGTGTACAATTATTTCAATCCCCCCGTCGAGTGAGCATCAGCAATAAACAACTGTCTCATCCCGGTATAATTTGGCCTAAAAATAACTAGGGCGCAGAAGTCTCTGCGCCCCGATATGTTAAATTGTTAGTCTTGAAATTTCCTACACGTTATCTTTCTACCGATATGGATTTAATATTCATCCTCTCTTTCGTAGTCGTAATCATCGTCGTATTCGAGCTCCTCGTCATCGAAGGCCCAATCCAATTCCAACGGTGAAACGCCAACGACCATCAAATATGCTCCGCATTGTGGACAACTGACTTGCTGTCCTTCACTGGGGTCTCGTCCAACCGTGATCTTTGCATCACATTCTGGACAAAATGCGTGTGTCATGGAGAACCTCCTGACAAAAATGCGTTTCGCCAGCATCATACGCATAAGGTGTAGAAATTGTGTCTAACTCGTGTGAAAAATCCGTATAAAATGGGCATAATATATATCAAAATGATATTAATGGGTGCCGATATCGAAGAGATAGCCCATGCCGGGAATGGTATGTATGAATTCGGGCGACGAGGGATCGCGCTCGATTTTCGCACGTACTCGGCTGACGAGGCCGCGAACCAATTCGCGGTTCCCTTTTTCGCTGTACCCCCACACCCGCTCGACGAGGACGTCGGTCGGGATTGCTAATCCTCGATTGGTCATGAGGACGTAGAGTAGTTGGAATTCCAACTGTGTGAGCCGCTGTGCTTCCTTTCCATGCACCCGAACGCTGCGTGTAGAAGGATTGAGGGCGATCGTTTCCAGGTCCAACATCGGTGTGGCCAGCAAGGGTGCCACACGTGCTCTGCGAAGCAGTGCGTGGGTATAGGCGGTCAACAAGCGAGGATGGATCGGCATGGGCAAAGCGAGGTCGGCGCCGGCCGTGAGTAGGTCCACGGTTTGTGTGTTGGATAGCGTTTCTGCGATTACGATAATGGGGACCTCACTCACGCCGCGAATGGATTTTAAATCGCGGATCGTGCGTTCGATACCCGTGCTGACGATCACCAACAGCGCCGCCGGCGCTTCCATCCAGTTGCCAATCACTTCTTTGGCTTCTGTCTTCTGTACGATTTTCGTCCCCACCTGGCGCAGGATGAAGGCGATCATGTCTCGTTCCTGTGCGTCTTGACTGATAACAATCGTTTCCATCGACTTGTACTCTTCTTAGCGCCTACTCGGCCAAGGCACTAAATCAAACTCAGCGCGTTGACCAGATATCGAACGCCCAGGTAGGTCATATAGCCGCCGGTGATCATGATCAAAAACCGGTATGCCCGCTCGCTGAACCAGCGTTGGCCGCTGCTCGTTGCCGTGGCGAGTGCTGTATCCCAGGCGAAATCTGCACTGATGTGGCCCACGTAAAACGCAGCGACTGCTGCCGCACTGATCGCTTTCGCTTGGGTGAGGTACCCCGCTGCAACGGTGACCCACCAAATGTACCAGAATGGATTGGCCAGCGTCGTCATTATTCCCAGGGCGACGAGAGCCCGGGCCGATCCCGTCGAATGGGTTCGACCGGGCTGCGGAAACTGCACATCTTTCTTCCACACGGTGAGAATGTAACTGCTTCCGATCCAGAACAAGATCAAACTTCCGCCGATCGAAATCGCCACAAGCGCCATCGTGGTTTGCATCACAACGGTAAGCCCGAAGCAGATCAGAATAAGAATTGCGAGTTCCAAAGCGGAGTGTCCGAAGGCGATGAGCGGCCCTGAGCGCCAACCTTTGCGGGGCGCCTCACTCAGAATCGCTGCCGTTACCGGGCCGGGGGAGATCACCGCGGCGAAGGATACGAGCAGGGAGAATTGAAAAATGGAAAAGACGTCGTCTGCGGCCATGATCGACTGCTGGATATGCGCGATGATCTATTGTAGTCGAAATTCAGCCCGAAATGGAGAATCTACGAATTTTCCTTGATAAAGCGCGTGAGGTCCGGAAAAATCAGCTTATCGAGACTGTCATTTCCCAACGCGGCGTGATTGACGACTTCAAAATTGCGGTGAACTTCACGCAGCGCACGCACTTGCCAGGCGGGAGGCGATTGCGAGAAGACGCCGAGACAAACCGTTCTTTTACCGGGGATGAGCAGCAATGTCGAACCATCATCGATTTGCGTGGCGAACATACGCGATGTCTTTCCTTCTTCTTCGGCGGAACCGAAAGTTCCCAACAATCCCATCGCGTCTTCGGCAGGTTCGGGCATGTCCCCTTCGACAAATATTCGTTCTCGGGAATTGATCTTGTACAGTCCCACTGAGTGGCAGGTGGCCTCGTTGAGCTGCATCAGGTAGCTGGTCTTCCCCTCTTCCAGCACAACCCGCCAACGGTCGCTTTCCGGATGCATTTTACTCATGCGCAGCGCCACTTCACGCTGCTGCATGTAATGACGCCGCACCGCCCGGTATTGGGATGCGTTAATTCTGCCCTGTTGATAATCTTGTTCAAGCCGGTTGATTTTTTGTTCGAGTGCGGCGAGGCGCTGCTTTAGATCCTGCGGTAAATCATCATCGGCGGGTGCGTCTTCTTCGATCGCAGGTTCGCTGATCGGATCCGTTGTGACGACGTCTGGAGGTAAGGGGTGGATTGTGGAAGGTTCTTCGTCTATGAAGGGCGCCGCTTCTTCGCCTTCCATCTTGGAGACGCGTTGTTCCCATTCACGAAGGAGTTCCCGGGCGGCTCTCAGTTGTCCTTCGCTGATCGACCCGTCGCAGAATGCGATCGCCGCGGAGAGGAATTTCTCTCGCGCACGCTCGAGCCAATCCAACGCGTCTTGGTATTCTGCGTTTTCTCCCCCCGAAGCGGCTCGTTTCGCTTTCTTTTCGGTCTTCTGCGCCTTTTCCGTCATGGCGCTTATAATGGTATCCGAAGCGCCTCCCATACGCAACCATCATAGCATTTGGGTGGTGAAATGTGTCAGAGGACGGTTGTACCATGACCGAAAGTAGCTCTATGACGGAAGGTCAGGGATGCGGTATACTCAACGCTGGCATTTTACACGGTTGTCGATTTTTTTTGTCTATCCAGCAGAAATTGCGAGACGAAAAACGGATCGGAGGGAGTGGTTGATGATGTCGCGGAAAGTGTTCCTGGGGATCCTCGTCCTATTGACGAGCCTTACTGGGGCGTGCACAGGAATCGGCGCAGGGACAGCGACTCGTTCGGCTGAGGACGTGCTTGCTACGGCGGAAACTCTCGCTGATCTCACGCGTGCAGCAACCGTTCAGACTCTGCCGCCGACTCCCGAGCCTCCTACCGCGACGGCGACACCTCCTGGGCCTACGGCAACACCTACCGCAACGGAGGGTCCTCCTGTCGTGGAAGCTGACTACAACGCTTACGTGCGGGAAGGGCCCGATGAATCGTTTGCGTTCGTCGACTATTTCCTCGAGGGACAACAAGGCGAAGTGATCGGCCGCTTTGAAAATACGGAATACAATCCGCCGACCTGGTGGTACATCCGGCGCATCGATCAGGGCAAGGACGGCTGGGTATGGAGTGGCGCCGTCACGTTCTACGGCGAGGAAAGCGGAGTTCCGGTGATCAGCGTGGATTTTACCCCGAGCCCGGAAAGTCAATAATCCATAGCGGACTTCATTCCGCAACTCCGGTTTAGGGTGAAAATTAGACGGGACGGCGATCCGCCGTCCCGTTTCCGTTTCAGTCGGACAACAACGGAAAGAGGTAGGTGAGACCGAGTGCCACCCACGCTGCGACGGCCCAGTAAGCGATGTATTCGAAGAATGAAAACAAGATCACGGGAAAAGGTTGCAATCCTTGAAGAAAGGGGACTTTCTCCAGTACGTGCAGTCCATAGACGGCAAGTACATGTTCGGCAACCCCTTCCAATCCACCGAGGACACAGAAAACGAGAACCGCTTGATCTTCAAGGACGAGAGCAAGCTGCCACATTCCCCATCCGATTGCGGCGTAGAGCAGCACGTTTGAAAGACGGATCGAACGCATCCAATCCGGGTAGATGTAGTGATAATAGATATCCCAGTAGCGTCCCATCAGGATCAGGGACATGAGGCCCCAAAGGGTGGCTGAACCGAGGGCGGTGGATCTGGCCGCGTTCATGAAGCGCTCATTCGAAAAGAAAGACACAAGCGGGAGCGTAAGGAGAATTCCGATGACGCCGAAGATCAGCGTGCTCAGCCAGACATCTCGATCTGTTAATTTCAGATTCATCAGTAGATTCGTTTCAATCGATCGATAAGCAGAGGGCCGTACAACGCTACTTCGACTTCACGAGTGTGCCTGGTTTTGCCCCCAAGAGCGCATCCTCGATCGACCCGGGTGTCTCAGCCGAAAATATTCGCACTTCAATTTGTGGGCTCAGACTGGCGATGGCCAACGCTGCTTCCACTTTCCCGCGCATGCCGCCGGTTACGTCGGTTGCCTGCGTAATTTCCATGCCGATCTTGCTCAGGTCTTTTGCTGTTACCGAAGACAAGATCTTCTTCGACTTCGGGAAATCGGCATATACGCCGGATTCGATACCTGCGATGAGAACGCGCGATGGGTGTAGATGCTGCGCCAGATAAGAAAAGACGGTCTCCGTGGAAACGATCGCCGCGCCTCGTTCGCGATCGAAGGCGACGTCGCCATAAATGATTGGCAGTAAGCCCGCTTCGACTGCCTGTGCGATGGGCTGGTGGGCCATTTCCTTTATCTCCCCGGCAGCGCTGATAACGCTTGCAGAAGGAGGAAAAGCCAGTGCAGGCAGCTTTTCGTTCAGGAAAGCATCGACTACGAAACGGTTCAGACGTTGAGCCGCCGCCCATACTTCGGCAAAACCCAGCCATTCAGCGGGTGTCGAAGCGCCGCGATTCGTGGCGTATCGCGCTGCTGCTACGTGTCCGAACGATCCTGACCCGTGGCCTATAAGAAGACGCAGGTTGGGAATTTTCTGCCGCGCTCGGGCGATTTCCATCGCCGTGCGTTCCAGGATGAGGTACCTGACCGTCTGCGCTTGGTCTTTTTCCGTGATCAACGAGCCACCCAATTTGAGGAAGATCATGGTTATACCTTCGTCATCCGTGTCCAAACCGCTCCGGCGGCGTGTAAGGCTTCTGCGACGGCCTCGCCGGCGGCAGGTCGGATGAGTACAACGATGATACCACCAACACCGGCTCCAGATAACTTCGCGCCACAGGCGCCGCGATCTCGTGCCGTAGAAAGCAGTTTTTCGATCGTCTTGGAGCTGACGCTCAAAGCTTCTAATTTTTCCTGATTCTGGTCCATCAGCCTGCCCAATGCAGAAACGTCCCCATTCGCGATTGCTGACCGGGCGCTTTGGGTGATTTGACCGATCTCTTGAAAGATTGCGTCAAACGACGTCCGATCCCGTTTCCAGGCCTGTCGTACGCTGGCGACGATCTCACCGGTATTCGAGGGCAGACCTGTATCGGCAAGGATGAAGCTGAATTCTGCTCCGATCGAAAGTCGTTCCGGCTGGCGCCCGCGGATGAAATATATCGGCTGGTCATAAACGATGACCGTGTTGTCGATTCCCGAAGGCGTGCCGTGGTGGATTTTTTCCACTTCGTAAACCAACTCCGATTGGCGTGACAGCTCGAGTGGGTGATCGAAATGCCGGCAGAGCGCGCGCAAGACCGCCGTCGAGACTGCGGCGCCCGAGCCGAGCCCGGAAGCGACGGGAATCTGCGCTGAGATGCGTATTTCGATCGCCGGAAATGAACGAACGTGGAGTTCTTCCAGCGCCAACTGGGTGATTTTACGCAGCGGGTTACGCCTGTCGGCTTCGTGTAGCCACATATCGAAATCGATATCCGGGGCGATGAGGTGGACACGGCCTTGTGGTTGATCCGGCAGCTGGCGTATCTGCGCGTTGGCGCGCATTTGACGCAAAGGGAATGCAATCGCCGGTTGTCCGTAGACGACCGCATGTTCTCCAAAAAGAATGAATTTACCTGAAGCGCTTGCCCGCGTCATGATCCCAGATAGAGAATTCCTGCGGATGAAATTCCCCAGAGGACGATTGTCGCCAGGAGGGGCCAATCGGAAAAAACGAGTTCTTCCGGTGCACCGCCGGCGTCTTCGATGTTGACCAGATAGAGATAGCGGAACACTCCGTAGATGACGAAGGGGATAGTCAACATCATGAGGTGGTTGGTGGGGAGATTTTCGGCCGAGAACGTATAGAGCGAATAGGCGATGATCGTAGTGCTTGAAACGATGATGATCAATTGGTCGAGAAAGGTTACGGTGTAGCGGTCAAAAACCCGCCGATGGGAGTTCGCGCCCTCGGCCAGCATGACCAGTTCCGAGCGGCGTTTGCCCAGTCCGATGAAAAGAGCCAGCAGGCTGGTGCAGACGTAAAGCCACGGGGAGAAACGTTCGGTAGTGATCAAAGCCACACCGGCACCGACTCGCAGCACGAAACCCGAGGCGAGCACGAGTACATCGATGATGGGTACGTGTTTTAGCCAAAAAGAATAGAAGAAATTCATGATCAAATAGATCGAGATGACGATCCCGAAAGATATGTCGAGCGCGAAGCCCCCACCGAGCGCCACGACGAGGAGAATGGCGGCGGTAATTCGGCCAGCAGTCAACGAGAGCTGACCCGAGGCGAGCGGTCGATAGCGTTTCGTTGGATGAAGGCGATCCTGCTCCAGATCCGCGAGATCGTTGATGAAATATACTGCGCCGGCGCCAACACTGAGCAGGAAAAAGCCGGCGATGGTCGTCAGGAGCGGTTCTAGGTCGAAAATCTGCTTGTCAAAAATGAGTGCGGCGAAGATGAAACCGTTTTTCGGCCATTGTCTTGGGCGCATTGTTTTCAGGATGGATTTAATCATGGCTGCGATGATAGCAGGAACCAAATGCACAAGCAAGTAATTGCGAAGATGAATGATAACTTGTGTACAATCTGGATATGAGCAGGCAGGACCGCATCGATGTCATCCTGGCGCAAAAAGGCCTGGCCGAGAGTCGATCCCAAGCGCAACGATTGATCATGGCCGGCCAGGTTCGCGTCGACGGGCAACTGATCCACAAGCCGTCGCGGCGTGTGGCCTACGACGCGCAGATCGAGATCGAATCGCTGCCGCGATTCGTCTCACGAGGTGGGGAGAAGTTGGCGGCGGCCTTGGAGCGCTTTCCGATCGACGTCGTCGACAAGGTCTGCGCCGACGTTGGCGCTTCGACGGGCGGATTTACGGACTGTTTGTTGCAAAACGGCGCTGCGCGGGTATATGCCATCGATGTCGGCAAAGGCTTACTTCATTGGCGCGTGCGAAGGGATTCCCGCGTCGTGGTCATGGAAAAAACCAACGCGCGTAATTTGAAATCGCTCCCCGAACCCGTTGGTTTGGCGACGATCGATGCTTCCTTCATTTCCTTGCGTACCTTGCTGCCCGTAGTCTGCGGCTGGCTTGAGCCACGGGCGGATGTAATCGCCCTCATCAAGCCGCAGTTTGAAGCGGGGAAGAAAGCCGTTGGCAAACGCGGGGTCGTGCGTGATGCGGCGATCCATCGTCGAGTCGTCGAGGACCTGATTGCTTCCGCATCCGAACTTGGATTGGCACCGCTCGGCGTGATGCAATCTCCGCTGCGGGGTCCCAAGGGCAACGTCGAATTTCTCTTCTGGTGCAGAAATGATACTCGCTCGGGGGAATTCGATTTAGCGGCGGACCTCTTTCAAAACGATTGAGTTGCTCCCGGGTTACCTGTATTTACGAAATTGTATTATTGGCACTCGGCCAAAACTCGAATCATTTGATCTTGCGGTTTGATCCCGCCCTCTCGTCTCTTGATACTGTTCCCACGAGTGCCTCTCGGTTATACTACCTTCTCGATGATCATCCTTGAAACCACCTGCGGCAATATCGTCCGATGAATACGGAAAATATCCGTAACTTCTGCATCATCGCCCATATCGATCACGGGAAATCCACTCTTGCCGATCGACTGCTGCAGCTTACCCACACCATTCCCGATCGAGAGATGACGGATCAAGTCCTGGACAGTATGGATTTGGAACGCGAAAAGGGCGTAACGATCAAAGCATCCGCCGTACGCATGGAATATGAAGCGCCGGATGGAAATTCGTACACACTCAACCTGATCGACACACCCGGGCACGTGGACTTCGGTTACGAAGTCAGCCGTGCCATGGCTGCGTGTGAAGGCGCGATCCTGGTCGTGGATGCCAGCCAGGGGATCGAGGCGCAAACCCTGGCCAATTTGTATCTGGCGCTCGATTCGAATCTCGAAATCATCCCGGTGATCAACAAAATTGATTTACAGGCAGCGCGTCCGGAAGAGATCGCGGATGAAATTCACGCCTTGCTCGGTGCACCGAAGGAAGATATTTTACACATTTCGGCCAAACAAGGTGAAAACATCCATGCAGTCATCGATGCGGTGATCACCAAAATACCCGCCCCGTCGTCGGAACAAGATCGAGCGTTGCGGGCGCTCATCTTCGATTCGCACTACGATCCCTACAAGGGAGTCGTCGCCTACATTCGCGTCGTCGACGGATCATTGAACGTGGAAGATGAAATTCGCCTGATGGCCTCGGGCACCAATCTCACGCCGATGGAAGTGGGCATTTTTACACCCAATATGACACAAACCTCGTCCCTCGCTGTGGGTCAGGTCGGGTACGTCGCAACGGGACTGAAATCGCTGCGTGAATGCCGCGTGGGTGATACGATGACCCTGGCGCAGAATCCCGCAAAGGAATCCCTGCCCGGCTATCGTTTGCCGAAACCGATGGTCTTCGCCGGTTTCTATCCCAGTGAAGGGGAGGAATATCACAATCTCAAGCAAGCGATCGAAAAGCTGCAGCTCAATGATGCCGCATTGGTGTTCGAGCCCGAGACTTCGCAGGCTCTGAATTTCGGTTTTCGCTGCGGCTTTCTGGGTCTGTTTCATATGGACATCGTGCAGGAGCGCCTGGAACGCGAACATGATGTCAGCATGATCGCGACGGCTCCATCGGTCGAGTATGAAGTCCTGCTGCGGGATGGTGACGTACTGCGCGTGGCTTCTCCTGCCGAGCTGCCGGAGAGCGGTGAAATCGCTGAAATCCGCGAACCATGGATGCGCATGCAGGTGTTTTCACCGGAACGCTACTATGGTGCCGTATCCGAACTGGTCGCGGCACGCCGCGGCGAATTCGTCGAGCAAGAGTTTCCCACGGCCGATCGGATCGTTCTGCACTTCAATCTTCCCTTGGCCGAAATGATCGTAGATTTTTTCGATGTACTGAAATCCCGTACGCAGGGATACGCCTCATTGGACTATCAATTCCTCGGGTATCGGGCAGGGGATCTGGTCAAGCTGGAAATCCTGATCAACAACGAACCCGTGGATGCGCTGGCTTTGATCGCACATCGAAGCACGGCGTATGCCAAGGGGAAAGCATTGGTTGCCAGATTGCAGAAGCTGATTCCCAGGCAGCAGTTCGCCGTACCCATTCAAGCTGCGGCGGGTGGACGTGTGATCGCGCGGACGAACGTCAGTGCGCTGCGGAAAAACGTTTTGGCGAAATGCTACGGAGGGGATGTCACGCGGAAGAGAAAATTACTCGAAAATCAGAAACGCGGCAAGAAGCGCCTCAAGCGAGTCGGCAACATCGATATCCCGCAGGACGCCTTCATGGCCGTACTTCGCCTGGGGGACGAATGAGTGCTTCGTCTCGAAGGACAGTAGACGATATTTCGAAACAAGTGGTGTCCGGATGAGAAAACGATCTACCCGGACATACGTTGGTTTGTTCATCGGTCTGGGCATCAGTGCGGCTGCATTGCTGCTTGCCTTCCGGTGGGCCGGCTTTGAGGCGTTGGAAGACGCGCTGAGGGCCGTCCGATTGCCATTCTTGTACCTGGCGTTGGCGACCTTCTTACTATCGATGTTTGTCCGCGTCGCTGCCTGGCGCGTTCTCCTGCAGCAGCCCGTTCCACTGTGGCGTGTGTTTGCTGTGTTGAATCAGGGATATCTGATCAACAACGTTCTTCCCTGGCGCTTGGGTGAATTCGGGCGGGCCATCCTGCTTGGACGAAGACCCACGATGACCGCTCAAGGGGTTCTCGCCTCGATATTCGTTGAAAGACTCTACGACATCATCATAGCGCTCGGTTTCTTTGCCGCGCTGATCCCCTTTGCCGTTGGAATTCCGGGCGTTTCACGCAGTGCATTTTTTGCGATCGGCGTGATTGTTTTCGCGGCGCTCGGGTTGTTCATGCTTCTTCGTTATCCCAACATCGTTTTACGGTTGATCGATTTCCTCCCGGGGGGAAGAAAACGATGGGGCGTTCACTTCGATCGCTTCCGGGAAGGTTTGACGACGCTGCACAGCCCGCGAATCATTCTCGTGAGTCTGGGTTTACTCTTGATCAGTTGGTTTCTGGCAGGATTGCAGTATTGGCTCGTTCTGATCTCGATCGTTCCGCAGGGGCAGATTCTCTGGGCCTATTTCATGCTTACCATTACAATGCTGGGCGTCGCGATTCCCTCATCGCCGGGCTACATCGGTGTGTTCGAGGCGGCGGGTGTTTTGGCACTCTCGGCTTTTCATGTGCCCGAAGGCCAGGCGCTTGCAGTTACTTTGATCCTGCATGCAATGGTTTACGTGATCTCTTCTGCGATTGGTGCGCTTGCTTTCATCGGCGAGGGCGATACGATATGGCAAATCCTGCTTCAAGCACGTGAGCGTTTTCTACTCCAGGCGAAGAAACCGGTGGAATGAATGCGTATCCTCACCAGTCTGTATTACTATCGTCCCCATTTCTCCGGTCTGACCGTCTATACGGAAAGATTGGCCCGATCGCTGGCCGCCAGAGGACACGACGTGACGATTCTGACTTCGCGTTACGATCGCGATCTGGCCTCTCTTGAATCGATGAACGGGGTGCAGGTTCGGCGGATCAACGTCGCTTTGACGGTCAGCAAAGGGCCGCTGATGCCAACCATCCCATACTGGGCAATGCGGTTGATCCCCAAACATGACGTCGTTCACCTGCACGTGCCACAACTGGACGCTGCATTTTTCGCCAGCATGGCCAAACTTTTTCGGAAACCAATCGTGCTTACCTATCATTGCGATTTGAATTTACCGCCGTCGCCGGTCAACTGGCTCGCCAGCCAGGCTTCGCACTTCGCCAATACGATCTCGGCAACACTGTCGGACGTCGTGGTTACGAACACGCGGGATTACGCGGAAGAATCGCCATTCCTGCAGCCCTTCCTGGGAAAACTGCAAGTCATCCCGCCGCCGATCGAAGTATCGCGGGTGGATGCGAATATCGTGAAGGAATTGAGATCACGCTGGAAAATCGAGGACGGCCAGCAGATCATCGGTATGGCCGCGAGATTGGCTACGGAAAAAGGGGCTCAGGTACTGGCGCGAGCGCTCCCGCAGGTCTTGAGGCGCTGGCCGGAGGCGCGTGTGATTTACGCAGGTCAATATCAAAATGTGATCGGCGAGGAAGCGTATGCACGCCGGCTGCAGCCCTTAATGGACGAACTGGGAGGACACTGGCTGTTCGCCGGCTCGCTCTCGCAGGACGAACTGGCGGCCTTCTTTTCACTGTGTGATTTAACGGTGCTGCCGAGCCTGAATTCCACGGAGAGTTTTGGGATGGTTCAGGTCGAGTCGATGTTTCTGGGTACGCCGGTGATCGCCAGTGATTTGCCGGGAATACGGCAGCCCGTGCAGCAGACCGGAATGGGCCAGGTATTTCCACCGGGTGATTCCAGAGCGCTGGCAGACGCCATCGTGGACATGCTTTCCTCGCCCGGGAAATATATCTGCGAATCCGCCGTATTGACTCAACGTTTTGGTTCCGCGCACGTCGCAGAAGAGTACGAAGTGCTCTTTCGCCGGCTGCTTTCAGGTGACAAGGATTCGTAGAGCGGATGGAAAAAGATTTCCTCGGCGAGCATTTACGCGAGCTGCCTTATTTTCGCTCGATCCTGCGAGCGGTTGAAGCCGAACTTCTCCAGAGTGTCGAACTTTCTCACCCGATTCTCGACGTGGGCTGCGGCGACGGTCATTTTGCATCCGTCGCTATGGATCAAGCCATCGATTGGGGTATCGATCTTCATTTGCCTTCGATCCGAGAGGCGCAATCTCGCGGGGCTTATCGTGCGATAACCCAGGCCAATGGAAGCCGGATGCCTTTCCCGGATGAGACATTTGCCAGCGCCCTGAGCAATTCCGTTCTGGAGCATATGCCGGATCTGGAGTCCGTCCTCGCAGAGACATCCCGGGTTCTGCGGCCTGGCGCCTTGTTCGTGTTCACGGTTCCAAATCCGGGCTATCGAGATCGACTCAGCTTCCCCCAATTTCTTCGGCGGCTGCGCCTTGGCAGTTTGGGAGATGCATATGAACGATATTTCATGTGGATGTCACGGACTTACAATCTATTTAATGAGCAGCAGTGGGATGAACTGCTTTCTCGCACGGGATTTGAAATCGAGCAGACTTTTCGATACTTTCCCCCTTCTTCCCTACATGCATTAGAATGGGGACATTATTTTGGTGCACCGTGTTTGATCCCACGCTGGTTGGTCGGGAAATGGATTCTCGTGCCGCAGCGATGGAATCTGAAATGGACGGATCGCATCGTTCGACGCTACGCTGATGCGAGTCCCAGCGAAGACGGTACGTATAGTTTCTATAAAGTGCGTAAACGATGATGGAAGAGAAACGAAGTAATCCTTTGAAGCGCGAAGATTCTGCCGGTCAAACGCAAGAACCAACGGTCCTCGATTGGGTGAAGTCCATCCTGCATTTTAGCCCCATTCCGATACCGGAAAAGCTGCCCAGCGCGGATAAGAAGGCGACGACACCTGCCCGCCGGCCACCTAGATCGCTGCAGGAAGCAGCTTCCAGATCGGCGGAACTGCCAGCGTGGTCCCAATTGCGATTTCCTCTGGCTTTGATCCTCGCCGTCATCGCCCAATTCACGATCGAATCCATTAAGACCAGTCCCGACTGCTGTTCCACCAGGCATTATGCCCTCATATTTATCAGTCTGCATCTGTTCATCGTATCGGCTGCGATCCTCGCATTTTCGCTGATCCGTGGAGATTTTCGCATCGAGCCGCTGCCGGCGGTCCGGGGAACGGCCAGCGTCGTCGCTTTTCGACCGATGCCGCTGTTGTTTGCCGTAGTCTTTTCCATGTTGACGTATCTCACCTCGAGCGAGGACACCTTTCGTCTGTCTACCGTGGTGTTCTGGGCAGCGGCGTTGATTTCCGCTTTGATGGCCTTCTGGGAAGGGGAATTTTCCCTGCGGCCCGCATTCGAGCGTTGGAAGAATCGCCTGCAGGATCGGGATCTTAAAATCACACTCGACACATGGTCGCTGCTCGTGTTGCTCGGGTTCGGTCTTTCGATGTATTTCCGTATCCTTCACTTGAACTCCTTACCGCCCGAGATGGTCAGCGATCATGCGGAGAAACTGCTCGATGTCATGGATGTTCTGGCAGGAAAAACCTCGATTTTCTTCCCCCGCAACACGGGAAGGGAGGCAATGCAGTTCTACATGGCTGCGGCGACGGCGAAGTGGTTAGGCACAGGCATTTCGTACATGACGTTGAAAATCGGCACGGTCCTCGCCGGTTTACTTACCTTGCCCTACATCTACTTGTTGGGCAAGGAAGTAGGCGGTCGGGAAGTCGGTCTGGCTGGGATGGTGCTGGCAGGCATCGGTTATTGGCCGAACGTGATCAGCCGTGTTGGCCTTCGTTTCCCGCTGTATCCCCTCTTCGTTGCGCCGGCCATGTACTATCTGGTGCGCGGCATCCGCCGCAAGCGGATGAACGATTTGCTGCTTTGTGGACTGGCGGTCGGACTGGGTCTTCACGGATACAGCCCGGCGCGCGTCATACCCATCGTGATCGTGTTGGGTGTAGCCCTGTATTTACTGCAACGCGAGTCGCGCGGACAACGCTGGGCTATGATCTCGCGCCTGATTGCCATCGGTTTTATCGCTCTGGTCGTTTCGCTGCCGCTGCTGCGGGTGGCGATCGAACGGCCGGACGAGGTGTTCTTCCGCACATTGACGCGAGTCGGGGACACAGAACGTGAGATCGGGGTATCTCCGCTGAAAGTATTTGCGGCGAACGTCATCAAGGGTTTGGGGATGTTTGTATGGGACGATGGTGAAGTGTGGGTAAATTCGATTCCCCATCGGCCTGCGCTGGATTGGATCACGGCGGCGCTTTTTCTTCTGGGCCTGGTGTTCGTGTTCGTACGCTACGTCCGTGAAAGAAATTGGGTTGATTTATTTCTGATTCTCTCGATTCCTTTTCTTCAACTGCCTTCGACGCTGTCGATTGCTTTCCCCAACGAAAATCCAGCTACCAACCGGGCTGCCGGTGCATTCGTCCCGGCGTTCGTGCTCGCGGGAATTGCCCTTGCGGCCGTACCGGCCTATTTCCGAAAATTGGGAAAGGAGCGGCGGCACATCATCGCCAGCACCGTATCGATCTCGGTGCTCCTACTCGTTGTGGCGGTCGAGAATTATCAGCTCGTGTTCGACGAATATGCAGAGGGCTATCGTCGGGCTTCGTGGAACACCAGCGACGCGGGTGAGGTGATCGAGGGTTTTGCCGAATCGGTAGGATCGTATGATACTGCCTACGTCGTCGCCTACGCTTACTGGATGGACACTCGTCTGGTGGGAATCAATGCCGGCCAGCCGGCTCGCGACTACGCCATCTGGGCGGATGACTTCGAGGCGCTGTTGTCGGAACCACGTGCGATGCTCTTTATCATCAACCCGGGGGATCAGGAATCGGTTTCCAAATTGGTGGACCTTTTCCCCTCCGGGACACTCACCAGGCGGGAGTACGGCATCGAGGGGAAGGATCTATTGCTGTATTTTGTTCCCCGGGATTCCGGGCGAGAGGGTTTCGAGAGACATGGGCGTGAATCGCAATGAATGATACTGACTCGTCGCCGCAATCACCACGCCCATCCCGTTCGGGTTTCTCCTTCGACTCGCTCCGGCCGCATCTGCCTGGATTGATGCTGCTCTTGATCCTCATTCTGGCGGCATCGGTGCGGCTGGTGGGCTTGAATTGGGATGCGTATAGCCATAATCATCCGGACGAACGTTTCCTCACCATGGTCGAAAGCAGCATCCGCATTCCCACATCGATCGGTGAGTATTTCGATACCGACACTTCCACGATGAACCCGCACAACATGGGCTATGGGTTTTTCGTGTACGGCACTTTTCCGATATTTCTCGTGCGTATGGTCGCCGAGTGGGTGGGTAAAACGGGTTACGACGAGGTCCATCTCGTCGGCAGAATGGTCTCCGTGCTGTTCGATCTGGCGACGATTTTCGTCGTCTACTTGATCGGAAAACGATTATATCGCCGACGCGTGGGGCTGCTGGCTGCGCTCTTCACAGCTCTCTCCGTACTGCTGATCCAACACGCTCATTTCTTCGTCGTCGATCCGGTCGCCAATGCTTTCATCCTGGCCGGGCTGTATTTCGCCATACGCATATTCGACGAAGGCAAGGGGCTGGACTACGCGTTGTTTGGTCTGATGCTGGGCTTGTCGGTAGCTTCCAAGATCAACGCCGCACCGCTGGCCGTCATGGCAGCGTTGGCGGCCGCAGCCAGGGTTTTTACTGCGGATAGCGAGCATTTTATTCAAGAACTGAAACGCGCCGCCGGGTTTCTTGCTTTAGCAGCCTTCCTGTCTTTGTTGACTTTTCGAGTTTTCCAGCCGTATGCCTTCGAAGGGCCATCGTTCTTCAACATCGGACTCAACGAGCGTTGGCTGAATAACATGGCAGAAATCCGGGCGATGAATCGCGGCGATACGGATGCGCCATACGCGCTGCAGTGGGCCGATCGGCCGCCGATCCTTTTCTCCTTGAAGAACATGGTTTTATGGGGGTTGGGTCTGCCCCTCGGATTGATCGCCTGGGCGGGTTGGGGATTGGCTTTGTGGGAGATGTTCCAGGGGCGATGGCGACGCCATTTCATCGTCGTAGTGTGGACGGGCGCATATTTCCTCTGGCAGTCATGGGGATTTACACCGGCCATGCGATACCAGATCCCGGTCTATCCCACTCTGGCGATAATGGCGGCGTGGGGATTGTGGCGTGCCTGGGAGAAAACAAGCGAGATCCGGGCCGGCAGACGACGTCTGGCGAAGATTTTCGTGGGGGGAATCGCGTGTGTGACCGTCTTGTGGACGTTCGTCTGGGCGCTGGCGTTTACCAGTATCTACACCCGCCCGCTCACTCGCGTCGAAGCGTCGGAGTGGATTTATTCCCATGTCCCCGCCGCGATGAACGTCGTAGTGGAGGCGGGTGGCGAGCGATTGTTAGAACCCCTCGCGCTGCCGCTCAACGTCGTTGTGGCTGTGGATAAACCCTACGAGATGAATTTCAAGAGCGAGTACAGCGGGCGTCTGGTCGGTGTTTCGTTGGCCTCGGTTCGTGATTTAACCAGCGAAGACGAGCAGACAATCTTCGCGGTTGAAATCACAGAAAACAAGCCGGGTGGGGTGATCCTGGTAAAACAACAAACCTCCACAGCGCTGATCCAAGACGCTCCAATCAACGTAGACCTGCGTTTCGACGAACCGATTGAAATCTCTGCTGGAAGCTACTATCAGATGCGCCTCGAACTCGAATCGAACGGCGCGGTGGAATTGAATCGCGAGATGGATGCCGTCTTCGACGAGGCCGGCACAGAAAAGCGCCAAGCGATCATGCTACCGCAGTCGGAGTACGCGCTCGGCGGCCTCACCACGCCCATCCATCAATTCACGATTCATCATGATGGGGTGATCGTCTCCCTGTACCTCCCGTTTGTCTTCGATGCTTCGAGTAGCGCAGGCTCGGAGAGAAATCTTAGAATCGAATTGCTGCGCGATCCCGCAGCCGATCCCGTAGCGGTGGCCATCCATCGCGGGTCATCCGTGGATACGGAAACCGAATTGGAGATTCCCTTCGACGAAGCGGTTCCGGTCGTCACCGGCGAGACGTATTATCTGCGTTTGTCGCTCCTCGAGGGTACTGCATTGGCCATGCGGGCTTCAGCCATCATCAGCGAGACGACCTGGGATGACGGGCTTCCGTTTCGGGTGAGCGGCTACGACATTGGCGGCCGGTATCGCAGCCTCAACCAGGAACTGTATTGGCAGGATGACACCGATGAGGACGGGAGCGGCGTTTCGGACAAGTTAGAGCGTATCGTTTCGACCCTGACGGAAGGGGATTACCTCGTCATAACCTCGAACCGGCAGTACGGGACGATCGCCCGCGTTCCCATCCGCTACCCGCTTACCATCGCGTACTACCGCGCTTTGTTCGATTGTCCGAATACGGAGAGCGTCCTGGTATGTGGAGCTCGTGCGCAAGCCGGCGAAACCGGAGAAAAACTCGGCTATGAACTCGAGCGGGTATTCGAGAGCAGCCCCCAGCTTGGACCCCTGGAGATCTCCGACCAATTGGCCGAAGAAGCATTCACGGTCTACGATCATCCGAAAGTGCTGATCTTCAAGAAAACGGATTCGTTCACTCCCGATCGAGTCACGGAAATCCTGGAGAAGGTCGACCTCAGTCAGGTTCAACACATTTTGCCCAAGGACGTCGGGAAAGTGGAAGCCCCAAAAAACTTACTCTTGGACGAAAGCGTCTGGGAAAAGCAGCAGGATTCCGGCACCTGGTCGGATTTATTCGATCGTTCGAGTATCGTCAATACGTCCGACGTGGCTGCGATCGTCGTCTGGTGGTTGGCAATCGCCGGGATCGGCTGGATCGCTTTCCCGATCACGCGGGTGGTTTTCGGTGGTTTTAAGAACGGGGGTTATCCAGTATCGCGCATCGTCGGGCTCTTGTTGGTCGCATGGGGCAGTTGGATGCTGGGAAGCATGGGGGTTTCGGTCTCCCGGCTGACGATCCTGGCGGTGGTTGTGGGAATAGCCGCGATATCCGCGCTCATCGTTTGGGTGGATCGAAAGAGCCTTCTGTCGTTCCTGCGGGACCACAAACGCGAGATTTGGATCACCGAAGGAATTATCTTCGCATTCTTCTTGTTCGACCTGTTCGTCCGTCTGGGGAATCCGGATTTGTGGCATCCATTCTTCGGTGGTGAGAAACCGATGGATTTCTCTTACCTGAATGCGGTGCTGAAGAGCAGCACGTTTCCGCCGTACGATCCCTGGTTTGCAGGTGGATACATCAATTATTACTACTTTGGTTTCGTGATCGTCGGAATACCGATCAAGCTGTTGGGTATCCTGCCTTCAAAAGCCTACAATCTCGTCCTTCCGACGCTCTATTCCCTGCTCGCCATGGCGGGTTATTGCGTGGCTTACAACCTGGTTGCGTTTACTCGGGGGCGGTCGGGGAAAATTCGCCTGCCCAGCCCGCGCACGGCGGGGATCGCCGCTGCCTTACTGCTCGTTGTTTTGGGCAACCTCGGCACGGCGGACATGCTCTACGATGGATTCAAGACGCTCGGTGCGGCGTCGAATCCGGAAGCTCATGGACTGCAGGGGACTTTTCAGGCCCTGGCCGGCGTGATACGTTATCTAACCAACGGCTTTCAGCTGCAGATACCACTGCATCATTGGTACTGGAACCCCAGCCGTGCCATCACACCCGGACCGGGCGAAGTCGGTCCAATTACCGAATTCCCATTCTTCACGTTCCTGTATGCCGATTTACACGCCCACATGATCGACAGGCCGTTGACGGTGTTGTGTATCGGGTGGATTCTGTCCCAATTGCTGCTTGCGGCGCGTGGCGAGCGGGGCCGCTGGTTTGAATTTGGAATTTCCTTTTTCTTCGGTGGTTTGCTGTTCGGCGCACTCGGTCCGACGAACATGGCGGATTATCCCGTATATTGGGCGTTGGGAGCGCTGGGAACTGCGTATGCGGTGCTGCTCTTCCGGCGAAAACTGAATCTCCGCACCGTTCTCGAGGCGCTGATATTGGCCGGACTCTTGATCGGCCTGGCCAACATACTCTTCAAACCCTTTCACGATGCGTACGCGCAAGGATACAACAATCTGGAGATATGGAAGGGCACGAAGACTTCCCTCGTGGACTACTTCACCGTTCATGGCCTGTTCCTGTTCGCGATCACATCCTGGATGATCTGGGAAGGAATTCGCTGGATGGACGAGACTCCGCTCTCGGCGCTGCAGAACTTGAAGCCATATTTTGGGGTCATCGCGCTGAGCGGCATCGTACTCGCGGCGGGTACTGCGATTTTGATCGGACTGGGTTATTCCGCGGCCTTGTTCGTCGTGCCGATCACAACGCTGGCGGGGGTACTGTTGTTACGAAGGAATATGGCGCTCGAAAAACGGGTCGTTTTGGTGCTGATCGGGGTGGCGATCGCCTTGACGTTCTTCGTTGAGGTGTGGATCGTTGCAGCGACCATCGATCGCATGAATACGGTCTTCAAGTTCTACATGCAAGTGTGGGATATGCTCAGTTTGGCTGCCGCCGCGGCTTTCGTCTGGATCCTGGCGGATTTTTCCACCTGGCAGCGAATTTGGAGACGCATCTGGGCCTTCTTGGCGTGCATCCTAATTGTATCGGCATTGCTTTATCCGGTGTTTGCTACTCCGGCCAAAATCAAAGACCGATGGGTTAGCGAAGCCCCGCACACGCTGGATGGTATGGCCTTCATGCCGTATGCAGTGCGGGACGAACTGCACGACAGCTTCTCTCTTCAAGAGGATTACGAAGCCATTCTTTGGATGCAGGATAACGTCGAGGGGACGCCGGTCATTATCGAAGCCAACGCTCCCGAATACCGCTGGGGTTCGCGTTTCACGATCTACACAGGATTGCCGGGCGTCATCGGTTGGTTGAATCACCAGCGGCAGCAACGCGTCGAAGGGCCGCCCGGCGCGGTCGAAGAGCGCGCTGCGGATGTCCTGCGCTTTTACCTCACGCTGTCGATCCCGGAAGCCCGGCAGGTACTCGAACGGTACGGCGTCCGCTACGTCATCCTCGGCCGCCTCGAGCGGGCTTACTACGAGGAAGTTCAACCGTGCATGAGCGGACCGGACGGCAGCAGTGTGAGTTGTGACATGCGCGGCTACCCGTACGGGATGCGCCAACCGGACGTGCCTGCATCGGAATGCGAACCAATCCATGCGGGCGAAACGGATAGCCAGCTGGCCTGCCCCACGCATGGATTGGAAAAATTCGACTCGATGGTTGATTCCGGAATTCTTCGAGAAGTGTATCACTTCGGTGAGACGCAGATTTTTGAGGTAATTCAATGATCTTCGCTGTCATCGGATGGTGGGCGGCAAGCACGCTGATCGCCTTGATCGTCCTCCCGGTCGTGTGGCGTATCTTCCCCAGGCTGCCCGATCGCGGCCTTGGATTCGTGCGCGCTTTTGGGATCATGGCTGCGAGCTACATGCTGTGGATTGCGGCGAATTTTGGATTGTTACGCAATACCTTCAGCGGAGCCGTTTTCGTTTTGATTCTGCTAGCATTTCTGAGCGTGTTTATCTCACGGCATCAGTGGCACGAGATGCAGCATTGGCTTCGGTCAAACCGCAAGACGATTATCGTCATGGAGGTGCTCTTTCTAGCGGCATTTCTATTCTGGGCCTTCGTGCGTTCTACCATGCCGGATTTGGACCACACGGAAAAACCGATGGAGCTTGCGTTCCTTAACGGCATCCTGAGGTCGGAAACTTTTCCGCCTCTCGATCCCTGGCTCTCCGGCTACGCGATTTCCTACTATTACTTTGGATACATCCAGATCGCGTTTCTGGCGAAATTGACCAGTGTGGTGGGCAGCGTCAGTTTCAACATCGCCAACGCACTCTGGTTCGCCATGAGTGTTGTGGGTACTTATTCGATTTTATACAACCTGCTCGGCCGGCGGGACGGCCGGCCGCGGTTCGGTCCCTCATTTTTAGGTCCAATCTTTGTCCTGATCACGGGCAATCTCGAAGGCTTTCTGGAGGTGCTGCACGCACGCGGCCTCTTTTGGCGCCAAACGCTGGAGGGAACCCTGGAATCCCCCTTCTGGAGCTGGCTAAACATCAAGCAGCTCGTAGACGCGCCTGCGGTTGATCCTAGCTGGCTGCCGCAGCGCTTCTGGTGGTGGTGGCGCGCCTCACGTGTCGTTACCGACGTGAACCTCGTTGGCGTGCAAAATGAGATGATAGATGAATTTCCTTTTTTCTCATTTCTCCTCGCAGACAATCATCCACATCTCCTGGCGCTGCCGTTCGTGCTGCTGGCTGTCACGCTGACGCTGCAGATCTTTTTTTCGGGTAAACAAGACGCGGTTCGCATGCGCTCGGAACGGCCCCCGGCGAACGTCGAAAACGTGATCAATCTTGTCCTGTTCGTTTTTCTACTGTTCGTCATCGCACGCAAAATTATGGACTCCGTCACGCCGGGAATGGATTTCGGCTCCGTTCTCATCGTGATGATTAAAAGCAGCATCTTTCCTACGATCGGGGCTTTCCTGATCTGGACCTTGTTTCGGATTCTCTCCGGCGTCGAAGAATCCGCATTAAGCACAGTGGAGTTCTGGATAAGTGCCTGGATCTTCGGTGGTGTGATCTTCTTGAATACCTGGGATTCCCCGATCTATCTGACGTTGCTCGCGTTTTGCATCATCTGGCGTCTCAGGGGTCTGGCTCGAGTTGAGATATTGAAACACACCTTCAACACGCTCGTCGCTGTCGCAACGGCTGCGGTTTTGCTGTATTCCCCCTGGTATCCGACTTTCAGTTCTCAATTGGGCGGCGTACTCCCGAATTTGATCTTTCCCACGCGATTTCCGCAGTTCCTGGTCATGTTTAGCCCGCTGCTGCTGCCCATTCTGTGGTGGCTGGTGCTGAAGCTGCGTGATCATTGGCAGGGCATAGACAAGAATCTCATCCTTGTTTTGACCATCGGCCTACCATTGGGGCTGCTGCTCCTATCCTGGCTGTTTACCTGGGGTGTCATCCTTCCCGTCATCAGCCAGCAGGAACTTAGTATCAGTTTGGCCGGCTTGGGAGCCGAGACGGTTCAACAAGTGTTCGAGGCGGCGCTTTCCCGAGTGGGGACCGGTTGGACGGCACTCGGCGTGAGTGTGTTGATCGGCACGGGGGCCGCCCTCCTGGTGCAGCGTTTCCGATCTCGTGAAGAGTCCGAAGGAGAAGACGCCTCGACGTGGGTCTTTGTCGCCATGCTCATCGTCATCGGCGCGCTCCTGGTTCTCGGGCCGGAATTCTTCTACCTGCGCGATCAGTTCGGGTATCGGATGAATACGATCTTCAAGTTCTATTTCGCAGCATGGATTCTGTGGGGGCTGGCTGCTGCCTATGCGGTGAGCGAGATCTGGCGTTGGGGTTGGCGGCGTATCGCCGCGTTGGCCGTCCTGCTGCCCACGGCGCCGATCTTCCTCAATCTGTACGCTGAATTGTCTGCAAACGGACTGGAAGTGGAAACGGCAGGGATCGCGACCGTGGTGTTGGGTCTGTACGTTTTGGCCTGGGTCGTGTGGTTGTTCTACGTCGGGAAAGCGATGCTGTCGGCGAAATCTGACGGGTTGATTCTCCGGCGTGGATTGACCGCCTTGGTATTGCTGCCGCTCTTCTTGGGCCTTATTTACCCCTATCTAACGCTGTGGACGAAAACGAATCACTTCCATCCTGCTGAGGGATACACGTTGGACGGCGCGAATTTCATCGAAAGGCGCAATCTTCCGGATTACAAGGCCATACTGTGGATTCGCGAGAACCTGCCCATGGGCGTAATCAGCGAAGCTGTGGGGGGGAGTTACAATCCGAATTTTGCGCGCATCGCCACAAATACCGGATTGCCTACGGTGTTGGGATGGCCCGGACACGAAAGCCAGTGGCGCGGCGGGTATGATGAAATTGGATCGCGGG
>DAOUEE010000199.1:0-3484 GCA_034430695.1 Anaerolineales bacterium
CGCTGCCCGCAGGGCATCGATATCGCCCGCGTGATGGACTTCATCGTCGGCGAGGCGATGGCCAAAGGCATCAAACCCAAGGTGCCCGAAGTCGCCCTGTTCAACAAGGTATTTCTGCGCGACGTCGACCTGCTGGGCCGTTCTTACGAACTGGGCCTGATGGTAGAAATGAACATGCGCACCAGGCAGCCTTTCAAGGACGTCGACCTGGGGCTGAATATGATCAAACACGGTAAGATCGCCTTCCTGCCCTCGGTGATCCGTAAACGCAAACCCAAGACGAAAAAATCCCCGCCGGAACGGGAGGCCAACGAGGTCGGGTATTACCCCGGCTGCTCTTTACATTCCCTGGCCAGGGAATTCAACCTTTCCGCCCTGGCGACACTGGAAGCACTCGATCGAGTGCCCGTAGAGCCGAAGAATTGGATTTGCTGCGGATCTTCGCCCGCCCACCGTGTGGACCACGAACTTTCGGTGCAGCTGCCGCTCGAAAGCCTGGCGCTGTACGAGATGGAAGGCGTAAACGAAGTCACCCTGCCCTGCGCCATGTGCTTCAACCGCTTCAAGGCCGCGGCGCGCGAAATGCGCCTCGATCCTGAATTGAAAAAAGAGGTCGATCGAGAACTGGGTTACGAGTATCAAGACAGTCTGGCGATCTCGTCACTTTTGGATTACGTCGTCGAGAATGTCGGTCTGGAGGCCGTCGCCGAGCGTGTCGAAAAGCCGCTGGAGGGGCTGAAGATCGCCTGCTACTACGGCTGCCTGCTCACGCGCCCTCCAGAAATCACCGGCTCGAAGGAACCCGAATACCCCATGGCCATGGACCGTTTGATGAAGGTCCTGGGTGCAGAACCCATCGACTGGGACCGCAAGGTGTCATGCTGCGGCGCTTCACTTTCCCTGACCGCCACTGAGATCGTGCTCGAGATGAGCGCCGAGATTCTGGAGAACGCCCGCGCCCGCGGCGCCGATCTGCTGGCCGTGGCCTGCCCGATGTGCCACGCCAACATCGACGGGCGGCAGGCGCAGATGGATATCACGCAACCCACGCCGGCGCTGTACTTCACGCAGCTCATGGCGCTGGCTTTCGGCATGCCGGAAGAAGCCGCGCTGAAGTTCAACATGGTAGACCCACGGCCGCTGTTGAAAGAGCGAGGTTTGCTATAGACTACCTGCGCACGACGGAACGCTCCATACGCAGAGCCCACACCAGGATGGTTCGGGCGGCCAGGGAGCGCAAGACCTATGTATCCTCCCGGCTGCGTGAATTGAAGCTGCCGCGGCGAAGCCGTGAGCGGCCGCCGATTGGCGAGAGTTTGTGGCAGTTGGTCGACCGCTGGCAGTTGAGCAACTTCATTCAGCGTATTTCATCACTCCAATCCGAAACCGGCGAACGCGGGCCGCTGCCGTTCATCATCCTGGCCGAGACCGGCCAGGACGTACGCACGTGTTCCAACTGCCGCAACTGCGAAAGTTGGATGGCCCCCGGCATGGATCTCACCTTCGGGCAAATCCTGCGCGCCGCTGCGCGTGACGATCCGCTGGCGCTGCAGAATCGTTCCCTGTGGAACTGCGACGACGCCTTCACCGACGGCATCTCCTGCCAGGAAGGTTTCGACATCACCGCCGTGATCCGCACGCTGCGGCGTGAAGCGAAGCTGCGCGGCTACCACAAGCATTTTTACCGCCTGCGCGCCCTGCGCTCGCGCATCCGCGAGATCCCCAACTGGCGGCCAACGACGCCATCCTGGAGCGTCCCCAGCTTCGACCGGGAGCGGATAGAATCTTTACGAGAGAAGCTGGAGAATTTGGGCCGCTTCAAATCATAGATCGATCCGAGGAAACGCAATGAAAATCGCCATCACCGGAAAAGGCGGTGTGGGCAAGACCACACTCACTTCACTGCTGGCCTACGCTTACGCCGAAAAAGGCTTCCAGGTCCTGGCCATCGACGCCGACCCGGCCCCCTGCCTGGCCGACGCGCTGGCCTTCCCGCAGGAACTGCTGGATGAATTGACACCCATCGCCCGCATGGACGATCTGATCTACGAACGCACCGGCGCGCAGCCGGGCACAACCGGCGGCTTTTTCAAGATCAATCCTCGCGTGGACGACATCCCCGACCGTTTCTCGGCCGTGCATCGCGGCATACGCTTGCTCGAAATGGGCGCCGTCGAGCTGGGCGGTTCGGGCTGCATCTGCCCCGAGAGCGCTATTCTGCGTGCCTTGACCACTTACATTCTACTGCAGCGCAACGAAGTCATACTGCTCGATATGTACGCCGGGGTCGAGCACCTCGGCCGCGCCACGGCTTCCGCCGTGGACGCCATGCTTATCGTGGTCGAGCCCACGAAGCGCAGCATGGGCACCGCGGCGCAGATCAAGTCGCTGGCAGAGGACATCCAGCTGAAGAATCTCTACATCGTGGGCAGCAAGGTCCAGGGGGAAGAAGACGAAAAGTTCATCGAGGACAACAGCCCCGGGCTGCCGGTGATCGGGTATTTGCCCTACGATCCTCACGTGCGCCAGGCCGATCGCGAGGGCACGGCGCTCTACGATCTGGCACCCAGGATGGCCGAAGCCACGCGGTCCATCGCACGCGCGTTGGAAGAAGTTCGTGAGGAGTAGAACCGTTTTGGGCCAAGACGGCTAATATCAAAAAAAGACGCCCGGATCGGGCGTCCTTACGTATCTCCGCACGAAGGTCTATTTGCGTTTCTCGATCAATTCCACTACATCGGGGAAATCGATGCCCAATTCTTTGACGGTCGCCAATGTGGGCACCCCGTCTTTATCCCAGCCGCGGCGCTCGTAGACGGCGTCCATCAACTGCTCGTAGCGCTGCTCTCTCTGCGCGCGCAGCTTGGCCATTTTCTCCTCGGTCGAGAGCCCTTCGATATCTACCCCCTGTTCCTGCAGCTGTTGATCATACCGTTCGGCGCGCGATTCGTACTCCTCCACTGTAACCGGACCCATGGCGCGGTAGGGCGGATAATCGTGCCGGCGCGTGCCGAAGCCCAGCTTCAAATTGAAGATGCGCTGGAAGTTGTACACCCGCTCGGACTGCCGTACGAGATCTTCGCCCGTTACCGGCGTGCCGGTGAGGCCTTCGAAGAGCCAGGTGTAATTCTCGACGTGTTCGGGGACCTTGCCGGGCTCGTCCGTCTCGGCATTGTTCTCCGGCGTGATGTCGTTCCAGGGCAGCTTGCACAACCCGTGCAGGCTGAACCAGGTGCGCCACATGGGGAAGTAGTGCAGCGCTTCGGCTTTGTCCTCGAAGGTGGGAAACAGTTTGTGAATCTGGTCCATGAAGATCAGCCAGGCCTCGTCGTGCTGGGCGCCCTTCAGCGTCATGGCGTAGCCGCCCTGCTGCGCCAGCGATTCCTTGGTGACGTACTCCGAGAATTCCAGGCCTTTGTTCTCCATGCCGATGTCCTGCAGATAATCGGGATCGGCGCCGAAGTTATCGGCGAAGTACTTTTTC
>DAOUEE010000200.1:0-95872 GCA_034430695.1 Anaerolineales bacterium
CTGCCGGGCGGAAAGGTTTCGCACATAAAATCGCTCCAATCGCAGGGAAAGATCCTCGCCATGGTCGGCGATGGCATCAACGATGCCCCGGCGCTGGCTCAGGCGGATGTCGGCATCGCGATCGGTACAGGGACCGACATCGCCATGGCGGCTGCACCGATCACGTTGATCAGCGATAATTTACAGGGCGTCCCCAAGGCGGTGGCCCTCTCCCGAGGGACGCTGCGGACGATCAGACAGAATCTGTTCTGGGCTTTCATCTACAATATCCTTCTTATTCCGAGTGCCGCGTTGGGAATCATGAATCCCATGCTCGCAGCAGGAGCCATGGCCTTTAGCTCGATCTTTGTCGTTACCAACAGTCTCAGACTGCGTGGAATACGGCTTTCCTGAAGTCCTCCGTAGAGAGCAGTATAGATGGTTGTCACCTTGCTACATCGTGGCCTTTCGTTTATGCTTCTATCGTTTAAGACGCAGCAAGGATGATCTCTTCAGTGTTAAACTTCTACGGATGTAAGTTTGCTCGAATGCAACCAGGAAATCGAGGTAGCCATGGATAGCATCGCTGTCACTCCCTACGGATTAGGGATCGCCGCCCTCGCGGGATTATTGTCTTTTCTTTCCCCCTGTGTTCTGGCGCTCGTACCTGCCTATTTGGGGTATCTGGGAGGTCGTTCTGTCAGCGCTTCAGGGGAAATCGTCCAAAACCGCAGGACGACGTTTCTACACGGCTTGGCCTTCGTGATCGGGTTCAGCCTGGTGTTCGTCGTAGGTGGCGCTGCCCTGGGTGCTGTAGGGAATTTACTCAGCGATTACGACGTTCGTCTATGGCTGGCGCGTGCGGGTGGCGTGCTGGTGATCCTTTTTGGGCTGCACACGATGGGCGTGATCCACATTCCCTTGCTGGATTACGATACGCGCAAACAAGTCGCTCCCGATCCGCGCTTGAGTTATCTCTCCTCGGTTCTGATGGGTGTCTTCTTTTCCGCCGGTTGGGCGCCGTGTCTGGGCCCTATCCTCGGCGCGATCTATACCATAGCGTTATTCGGCAGCAAAGCGTTGGATGGCGCAATTTTGCTCGTTGCCTACTCCGTCGGTATGGCCGTTCCTTTCCTCCTGGCGGCGTTGGGGGTTGGCAGCGCAACCGAACTTCTACGCAGACACGGCAAAGCCATACGCGTGCTTTCGATTGTGACGGGTATCCTGCTCGTAATCCTGGGCGTCATGCTGTTGACCGGCGGCATCGAAAGATTCCTGGCGAAATATACTTCGATCATCCCCACGTTTGGGCTGGAAGAAAATTTACTGCAGCAGTAACCACCGGGATACGCAGAGAATGGATCGCTTTGAATGAGTCGTTATCTGTGAGTTGTGAGTTGAAGGTAGGTTTCTAGAAATGATACGCGTTTCACTATTTATGCGGAAAGAATGCAAGCTTTGCGACGAGGTGAAGGGCGACCTTGAGGAATTGCAGGCGGAATACCCTCACGAATTGGTCGAGGTCGACATCGATAGTGATCCCATCTTGCAAGACCATTACGCCGCCAAGATCCCGGTTTTGAAAATTGGCCCTTACACACTCGAAGCTCCATTTGACGAAAAACAACTGCGAGTGACACTCGCTGCCGCGCAGCAGGGAAAAACGCACGAAGAAACGCCAGACGAGTACCGTCGGAAGCAGGCGGTAAGCATGCACAAAGTCTTACTCTCTCTGTCCAAACATTGGTTGGCCATTGTCAACTTGTTCGTGTTTCTATACGTCGGGCTGCCTTTTGCTGCACCGGTGATGATGGAATATGGCGTAACTCGTCCAGCCAGATGGATCTATACCCTCTATTCCCCGCTTTGCCATCAGTTGGCTTTCCGGTCGTGGTTCCTTTTCGGGGAACAGCCGGCGTATCCTCTGGAGATCGCCAACACGCACCTCGGCTCCTACGCTGAGGTCACAGGCATGGACGAAAACAATCAGTGGGAAGCGCGGGAGTTCACCGGAAACGACCGGCTGGGTTATAAGGTGGCACTCTGTGAACGGGACGTAGCGATATATGGCGGAATCTTACTCAGTGGGTTGCTGTTTGCCATTTTCCGGAAGCGGATAAAACCGCTCCCCATAGGATTATGGATTCTCATCGGCATCTTGCCGATTGCCATCGATGGCGGATCACAACTCCTCGCGCAGCTTCCCATTGGATTCCTTACGCCCAGGGAAAGCACGCCGCTTCTACGCACGATAACCGGCTTACTCTTTGGAGTGGCGAACGTATGGCTCGCTTTCCCATACCTGGAGGAGACGATGCAGGAACTGCGTGTGATGGTATCGATGAAGCTGGCCGGCGCCGGCGAATCGCTTTGACCTCCCGGAAGGTGGATGATCTTGGTACATCCCCTGGTGCCGTGATAGACTGATGCCATGCCGTTCCATCAGATCGAGACTCTTCGATTTTTCCAGTTTGATTCGTTCGCCGATCCTCACTTGGTCCATGCTGTTTTTTCACGCCACGGCGGAGTCAGCCCAACGCCGTGGAATTCGTTGAACGTGGGCGCGACGGTCGGTGATGCAGGTGAGCGTGTCGCTGAGAATCGGCGGCGGATATTCTCGGCAATGAACCGGGATCCGGATTCGCTCTACGATGTCTGGCAGATCCATTCTGCACGCTATGTCATCGCCCGGGAACCTCGCAGGGATAGACCCTATCATCAAGCCGACGCGATTCTCACCGATGTACCGGGACTGACTCTGTTGATGCGATTTGCAGATTGTGTTCCCATCATGCTGTACGACCCGGGTCGCCAGGTGATCGGGCTTGCACATGCCGGATGGCTGGGAACTGCGCGGCGTGTGGTGCAGTCTGCCGTTCGGGGCATGATCGAACATTTTTCCTGCGATCCGCTTGAAATACGTGCAGCCTTGGGACCTTCGATCGGTCCAGACCATTACGAAGTCGGCGCCGATGTCATCTCGGCGGTTCGAAAAACGCTTCCCGGGAAAGCGGATTTGTTCCTGAACTCGAACGGCGGTTCCACGTATTTCGACCTCTGGGCCGCCAATCACGATCAACTAATAGAAATGGGAATTCAACGCATAGAAGTAGCAGGAATTTGTACGGCCTGCCACACGGGTGATTGGTACTCCCACCGCGCTGAGAATGGGCTCACCGGCCGTTTCGGTGCACTTATCGGTTTGAGTTGACCTCTTCGGATCGGAGCATCGCCGGCAGGAGACACACGATCAAACTCGTACGGTTTCCGTAAACATCGTCATTCGGATTTATGGGATAATTAGCCCGCATACGATTGGAAGGTGACATGCCATCTTTCGTTTACATCATCGCTCAATTGCTGAGTCTTCTATCGTGGATCGTGATTGTGTATGTGTTCCTTACCTATTTCCTGGCGCCGTACCATCCGCTGCGGATGACGCTCGGTCGATTCATCGAGCCGATGTTGGCCCCGTTTCGACGCCTGATACCCCCCATAAGTGGGATTGACCTCAGCCCTATGGCGCTGATAATTATCTTGCAGATTTTACGTCAATTGGTAGTGAGGTTGTTTTCTTGAGGGAAAGGTGAACGCATGCGTAAGTTCAAATTACACGACGGAAAACACGGAGCAGCGCTTACCGTCCGTGTGACTCCTCGTGCGAGTAAGACGACTTTCGGCGGCGTATTGGAAGATGGCACGGTTCGGGTGCGAATTAGTGCGCCTCCGTTGGAGGGGAGAGCCAACACCGCGCTCATCAAATTTCTCGCCAAAGTCTTGGGTGTCAATCGCAGCAGAGTGGAAATCGTGGCCGGAGAGAAGGGACTGGATAAAATCTTGTCGATTATCGACATGAACGCCGAGCAGGTTGAGGAAAGGATTCAATGTTGGATGGCGGAAAACCAGAAATCGAAGTAGCCGTTTTCCATTCATCCAGGGTGTAACTTGAAGAGCTCGGCGATCGCCGAGTTCGTTTCTTTTTTCCCGGTTAAATGACTTCCATCTGCGTGTGTTTCAAACTTTGCTTTACGCGTAGGAGATCTGGTGCAATCCGGAAGCGTTGATTCGCCAGAGAGCTTCGAAAGCCGAATCTCGAAGGAATTGCTGGTTGGATTTGAGGGCTTGTTGGAGTTCGAGGCTCATTTCCTCGGCCGCGTTGTTGCCGATCGCTTCGAGTGCGGCGATCTTCTCCTCGTCCTTCCCTTTGTTCAAGGCCTGTCGAAGTAACTCCAAGGACGCCTTTCCAGGGGCAATCGCGAGCCCTTCGCGCTTGGCGAATTCCACCAGCCACGGTGTCGTGGATAGCTCTGTTTTCAGGGAGTAAACTTTCCAGGGTGGATTTTGAATGCGTTCGAGCGCTTCCGCCGCTGCACCGCGGACGATCCATTGGTCGTCTTCGAGATGCATCGTTTCGAGCAGTTCAGGAATCCAATCCTCCGGGATGCGGGCCAATCCGAACACCGCGGCGCGGCGAGTGAGGATATTTTCCACTTCGATCGCATCTCGCAGCATGTTGATACTTTCGCCCGGCTGTGCGGCGAGAGCTTCTGCAACGGCCAGACGCACGGCTTCCTCTCCGTCGAGCAGGATTTTGCCCATGCCCTCGAGCGCCGGATTCGTACCGATGGCCGCCAGAGCCAGACAAGCCGCTTGCCGGACGTGCAGCTCCCGGTCTTGATACACCGTATCGAGCAGACGCTCGACCGATTCCTCGTCCTGAACGCCGCCCAAGCCCAGCGCGCCCAGAATTCGGCTGATGCGGTTTTCCGAAGCCAATAGACGTCGAAACAGGATCGCCGTAGAGGGGTCTTCGGACCGCGTCAACGCATGGACGGCACGCAAGCGCAAACCATAGGGTTTGTCACTCGAATTTGCCAGCGTGGCGAGCGAGCGGAGGATGTTCGCTCTCCAGGGTGCCTTGGCAGGCGCCGCGCGCAGCCAGCGGGCTGTGGTGAACAGGTTGGAATTGAGGGGGTCGTCGCCTGCGTCGAGATATTGACCCACGACTTGCGCAATATCACCGCCCAGGGCAGCGTAGTAACCCAGAGCGCTTTCGGCGGGAGCCCAGCCAGGTTCGAGCACTTGCTCTGACAAACCTTTGGACAGCATTGCCAGGGCACCCAGATAGGCGCCTAAAGCTGGCACGGTGAATGAAATATGGCTGTTCGCACGACGTATCAGGATTCCGGCGGTTACGAAGTCTTTTACCGATGTGCCGCGACCAATGGATCGTTCGGAGGCAATCCCCCGTCGTTCGTTGAGCCAATTCAAGCCGACGGTTTCTGCTTGCGGGCGTTCGTTGGGTGACAGCAGGCGAGCGAAGTAGGCGTCCATGTTCGTCGCTGTCGTAGTATCTTTTGCGTCACCCAAGTACCCCGACCAGACACGCAGTGTCATTTCCAGGGGGGTCAGCCCGCGCGCCAGATTGAAGAACCATCCCGAGATCAGGCTTGGGTCTATGTCGTACATCCTTTTCTTGGGCAGCAGCGGCCGGATGTGCTGTTGCCAGGCCTGGCCCCATTTTGCCATAAACAAACTCCGGTCATGCTCGGTCCAGGGCGCGATGGCGATGGGCGCGAGTCCGGCACGGACGATCCCATCATAATTCTTGGCCGGTCCACTCGCGATGATGCGCACGTTGGGGAAAGCCATCTGTAGATCTTCGAGCCATTCAGTGATGGGGGCGATTTCTTCGACCGTGCATTCATCCAGGCCATCCAGCAGGAGAAGTGCTTTCCCCCTTCGAAATAGTGGGCGCAGGTAGTTCGGCATGCTTGAAGCCAGGTTGGACGAAACCGTTTTCTGTACCGCCGGAATGAGTACGTTGAGTGGGTCTTTCTCCGACCGGCGACGGAATTCCAGGTCGGCGGCGTGAATGAATATCGGGGTCATTTCCGCGGCGACTCCCGCTTCCGGCGATTTGTTCAGTGCCAGTATGGCGAAGTACGCCAGAGCGAACGTTTTTCCGCTGCCGAGTTCCCCCGTGATCATGAAATTGGCGCCTTCGGAAAGTGCGTTAGCGATGGATATCGAAGGGGCGTGATAGATGCCGGATAAATAATTCCAGTCGGGGAGGTTGGGAAGCACGGCCAAAGTGTATTCCGGAATCGGGTCGGTGCGGACGGGATCAGCAGGGATCGGCGGGGCGAGCAGATGTGGAGGGACGGCAATCTCGCTGACCTTGAACAAGGCCTTCGACGCGTGCAGCATTTCCATGCGCTCGAGTAGGTCCAGCTTGTAGGGGTCGCCGGATTTTCCGGAAATGGCGCCGCTGATGGATTGAAAAATGGAGTAAAGGTATTGGAAGATGGCGGAGAAATTGACGCCGATTTTTTCGACTGCGAACATTAACAGAGCGCCCAGAATCAAGCCGGTGATCAACTCCGGCCAATCGATCCAACTTCCATACAGCTTCCTGAGTAATTCACTCATACGGCGTCATCCTGAATACAATATTCGTCCGCATTGACGACAGCGAATCAGATCATCACCGGTGCGGATTTCTTGGCGGATCGACCGCGCCAACTCCACGCCGCACGCACTGCAGCTCGAATCGCGCTCCAATGCGATCACCATGCCGGAGAAGCGCCCGCGCAGGGATTCGTACAATTTGAGATCCTCTGCGGCGACATCGGACACCGCCGCTTCTCGTTCGGTTTCGCATCGGCCGATTTCCGTCGTCAGTCGTTCTCGTTCTTTGAGCAAGTCCTGGTGCAGGGATGCACGTGCGTCCTCGCTTTGCGCCAAGTCGTCGTTCGCCGCATTGAACGCCTTCTCGTTGTCGTCCAATTCGATCATAGCATCCAGGAGACGATCTTCAAGGGTCACTAAGTACCGTTTGATGGATTCGGATTCCTGTTGGAGATCCTGAAGTTCCTTGGGGTTTCGAACCGTACCACTGTAGAGTGTGCGCTCTGTTTGTTCGAGCTTGGAGCGCTGTGCGCTGACCGCATCGTCGGCCTTGGTGTGCGCTTTGTGCGCAGCCTCGAGTTTTATCTTCCTGGTTTCGAGCGATTTCTTCTTCGTCAGAATCTCTTCGTCGTTGGCGAGAATTCGATCGATTTCCTCGATTCGCGCATGTGCGCGGTCGAGACTCAGGTCGATTTGTTGTAGGCGATAGAGGCTTGAAACGCGGCTCATGCGGGGATTATAGACGCAACAGAGACTTTGGAGCAAGATTTTTTCGCCCGAATAAGACCGTCCGTCGTGGCGCAAGTGCATCGCTCGACGTACAATTCTACGCATGAGTCAAAAGACCGAGCGGCGTATCGTATTCGGCCTTTGCCTTCTCGTCGCATTGGGGACCGTCGCTCCGTACGCCGTTGCGCTTCAGGCTGCAAAGCCGAATACGTTCACGGGCTTTTTGATCAATCCCGTCGATGGCTTTAGTTACCTGGCAAAAATGCGCCAGGGTGCTGATGGGGAATGGCTTTTCCGCCTTCCGTATGCACCCAATCCGGGAAGTGCGGCCTTTTTGTACGGCTACTACATATTCCTCGGACACGTTGCCGATTTTCTTAAAGTTCCACTGATTGTCCTTTTTCATGCGGCGAGATTTTTGGCCGGCATCGGCTTGTTCTGGCTGGGTTTCTACTTCTTCAAGACGTTCTTGCAAGATAAATTCGAAGCGTGGGCAGCTTTTCTGCTTTCGCTATTTGGAGCTGGATTGGGTTGGATCTTCGGCCTTCTGGGGCTTCAAACGAGCGACCTTTCGATCCCGGAATCCATCCCTTTCCAGACGGCATATACCAACGCGCACTTTCCGTTGGCGAACCTTCTGCTGCTTGGCGCCGTCCTGGCGGTCGTGAAGGAGGGCAGTCTTCGCAAGAGAGCTCTCATTGCCGGGATGTGCGGTTTGTTTCTGGCGATCGTGCTGCCCTTCTCCCTGGCGAGTCTCTTTGTCTTCCTGATCCTGTGGCTGGCTTGGGAATGCGCCGTTTTTCTTCACAAACAAGATTGGCGGGCTGCCTGGAGGTACAATCGAGCCCGCTTCACGTCATTTCTGGCGTTGGCAGTCGGTGCGGGGCCGTTGCTGCTGTATGATTTTTGGCTGACGAAAAATCACCCCGTCCTCTCACTGTGGACGCAGCAGAATCAAACCCCCTCGCCGCCGATATCCGCCTATTTGATCGGCTACAGCCCGGTTCTCTTGTTGGCTATCGCTGCCGCCGTTCGTCACGACAGCCGCTCCTCAGCAAGAGGAAGGTTGCTCATCGTCTGGGCGGTCAGCAACTTTCTGCTACTCTACGCGCCGTTCAATTTACAGCGCAGACTCACGCTCGGGCTCTACTTTCCCCTGGCCGGTCTCGCTGCGGTCGGGCTGCACAGCGTGGTCTCGAATCCTGCGCGTCGACGCCTGCTCTTGATCGCATCGATCCTGATCATGATCCCCTCGAACTTGGTCGTGGTCCTGACCGGCATCGACCGCGTGAGTCGATCTGATCCCGATTTCATCGACCAGCCAGGTGAAGTGGCGGATTATCGGTTACTCACTCAGGTTCCGGATGGCTCTTTGATCCTCGCTGCGCCGGATACCGGCAATCGTTTGCCGGCGTTTGCCGACGTGCGCGTACTGTACGGTCACCCGTTCGAGACGCCCAACGCCGCGCAGCAGGAAGCGTTGATCGACGAATTATTCCGTTGGGACGGCCCCGGCGATGCGGGACTCGAGCGTTTGATTTCACTCGGCGTGGATTATGTCTTTTACGGTTGGCGGGAGAGAAGCATCGGGTATCCGACGTGGCTGCCGTTGTGCAAGACAGTATTCGTGGGCCGCGATGTTCGCATCCTGCAGGTGAACGACCCATGAAGCGCCGAGATCTCCGCTTGATGCTCGTTCCCCTTTTCTTCCTTTTCGTCTGCGCAATCTGGCTGGTAAAAATCGTCCCGCGTCCCGGCGATCTGCTCGTTTGGCGGGGCGCGGAATACTCTGACATCCTCGTTTCGCATTGGCCGAACGCCTATTTCCTGCGCCGGAGCTTGCAAACCTGGAAGCAAATCCCACTGTGGAACCCGATGATTCTCAGTGG
This sequence comes from Anaerolineales bacterium, assembly GCA_034430695.1. Lineage (GTDB taxonomy): Bacteria > Chloroflexota > Anaerolineae > Anaerolineales > E44-bin32 > WVZH01. The sequence continues at coordinate 9,009 of DAOUEE010000200.1, forward strand.
AATGCCCTTTGCTGCCGATCCGCTCTCCGGACTCTGGTATCCACCCAATTGGTTGGCGGCGGTCCTGCCGATACAATTCGCCTTCAACCTCTTGTTCTGGGTACACCTCGCCTGGACGGGCTGGGGGATGTATTCTTGGCTGCGCTCGCTTGGCTTTGGGAAGGCCGGTGCGCTCATCGCCGGGTTGGCCTGGTGTGGGGCGCCGAAATGGTTTGCGCATATCGGACTGGGACACTTAGGTTTTGTTTGTGCCGTGAGTTGGACGCCGTGGGTGTTGCTTCTGCTTCGAAAAGCACTGAACACAGAACGCAGCGGCGAAAGGCGCTGGCTGCGGTGGGGCGGTTTGACTGGCGTGGCTTTCGGTCTTTCGTTTCTTGCAGATCCGCGCTGGTTCGTTCCACTGACTTTGCTCTGTCTGGCGTACGCGATCCATTGCATTCTCGCCGGCAGATCATCTGAAGCGCGTTTCAATACCTCGATCGGATTGCTCCTTCGGACCGGATCATTATCCGCTGTCATTGCCGCGGGGTCGGCTGCGGTGTTGATCCTTCCCATGGGCGAACTCGTCGTCAACTCCACGCGGTCCCTGCTTACGATCCGGGATATGACCACGATGTCGATGCCGTATTCTCATCTGCTTGGTATCCTGGTGCCGTTTTTCGATCAGCCGGAATGGCTGGCGTACGCCGGAATCGGAGTCCTTCAGTTGGCGTTGGTGGCGCTGATCGCAGAGCGAACGAACGCCCGTTTCTGGGGTGGGGTCGTGATTGCGTCATGGCTTTTAGCGCTCGGAAATCACTTCCCGCTCTATCCGTTTTTGGTTCGAATCGTGCCCGGCATGAAGCTGCTGCGCGTTCCACCGCGGTTTCTTTTTGCGGCTTCGTTCGGACTGGCCATTCTCGCAGGGATCGGCGTGGAACAGCTCGTGCTTGCGAGTTGGCGTACGAAAGATCTTCCTGCGATACGCTTTGCCTCGTTGGCGCTCAGCGCACTCGTCGCATCATTCGGCGCCGGATTGTGGTTGGCCACACAAGATGGATTGGGGATCTTGCTCGGCGTTGGTCTCATCGCAGTGCTGGCTTTCCTGTGGGTGAATATTTCCGTGAAAAATCGCCTCCCACGTCATTCGTTTGTTTTCGTATGGATGCTGCTCATCGCCGCAGATTACTGTATCGTCGGTTTCCACGCGTTCGAGGTGCAGCCGATGGCTGAGAAATTGAGCGAGCGATCCGGGGTTGCCCGTCTCGTGGCGAATTTTCAAGGGGAGCGGATCTTTTCCCCTTCCTACAGCATCCCGCAGCAGACTGCGGCTTCCTTTGATATCGAATTGGCCGACGGTGTGAATCCCTTGCAGCTTATACGTTATCAGGAGTTCCTGGCTTCGGCCGTTGGCTTCTCGCCGCGGGAATACGCTGTTTCCCTCCCTCCATTCCCGACGGGAGATCCGGGACAAATCCGGAGACCCGATTTGAACCTGGAGAAATTGGGATTTTTAAACGTCGTTTCGATTGTCTCGGATTTTCCCATCGATGCGGAAGACGCCCCGCTAGAGGCGGTCGTCGATGGGGTGTATATCTACCGCAACGAGATGGCAAAGCCGCGCGCCTGGATGATCTCCGGGGATGCGGCGGTCGACAGCGGGGCAATCGAAATCACGATATGGACGCCCAATCGCATCCAGCTCGACGTAACCGGTCCTGGCCGGCTTATTCTGTCCGAAGTAGACTATCCGGGCTGGCATGTCGAAGTCGATGGAATTCCCGGCGAAATCCAACGCGTGTACGGACTTCTGCGCAGCGTCGACGTGCCGCAAGGCCGGCATGAAGTCGATTTTTCCTTCGAGCCTCCGTTGGTGCGTTGGGGTGGATATTTAAGCATGATTACTCTCTTCTTGGTGGCGCTCTTGTGGGTAAAACGATGAAACGGGATGAGCTGAAATGGACGCTGGGCCTGGCGGGGGTTCTGATCTTGATTACCACGCTGCCATACTTTTTAGGTTTTGCCAATCAAAATTCAGATTGGGTGTTTTCGGGTTTTGTATTCGGCGTCAACGACGGGAATTCGTACATCGCGAAAATGCTCAGTGGTTCTTCTGGTGCCTGGCTGTTCAAAACGCCGTATTCCAGCCTGGATCAGCGCGGCGTGATTGCCTTTTTACCTTACCTGCTGCTCGGCAAACTCGCCTCGGGGGAAGCGCTTCACCTTCAATTGGTTTCCATCTTCCACCTGTTTCGAGTGCTGACGATCCCGCTGGTCGTCGTGGCGATATATCAGTTCGTCTCCCTGTTCGTCGAATCCAGTTTCTGGCGCCGATGGGCGACGGTGCTGGTTACCTGCGGCGGCGGGCTGGGCTGGCTGCTCGTTCTTTCAGGGAATGCGTCGTGGCAGGGCGATCTGCCACTCGATTTCTATTCTCCGGAGTCGTTCGGCTTCCTGGCCATTTATGGTTTGCCCCATTTGGCGTTGGCCAGGGCTTTACTGCTCTTCGGCATGGTCAACTACCTGCGCGCCTCCGTTTCTATACGCCGCGGTTGGATCGCGGGCGTTTGTTTCCTCGGTCTCACGTTCGTACAACCGCTCTCCGTCGTCACGGCGTTTGGGGTCATCGGCGTGCATCAGTTGTTACTTAGAATTGACTTCATTCGCCGGCGCGCGATCGATGAATGGAGACCGTGGTTTTTCGCTGCGCTGCGCAGCGGGATACCTGCCCTGCCGCTCGTGATCTATATCGGCATTTCCTTCATGCAGGATCCGTTTCTTAAGAAATGGACCGATCAGAATCTTATTCTCTCACCGCATCCGGGTCATTACCTATTTGCTTTTGGGCTGCTTCTGATCCCGATGATCGCCGGCATACGCAGTCGGCTTCGGCGCCAGCGGGCTGCTGCGTTGCTGCCGCTGGCTTGGATCATTGCATTCCCGTTTCTGGCGTACGCCCCACACAACCTGCAACGGCGCCTGCCGGAGGGCATTTGGGTTGTCATCGTCCTGTTTGCGGCTCTTGGCTTTTCGGAATGGAAATTTGATCGCATCACGATGAAACGGTGGATCATCGCGGTCGTTACCCTCTGCAGTCTGCTTTCTTCACTGATCTTGATCCTTGGCGGGATGCGCCAGGTACTTGCGCCTGACGCGCCTGTCTACCAGCCGGCGGAAGAGGTGGAAACTTTCAAAATGCTGGCACGCGTCGTCGAGCCGGAATCGGTCGTTTTAACCAGTTTCGAGACGGGAAATGCGTTGCCCGCCTACGCGCCGGTACGCGTCGTCATCGGCCACGGGCCAGAGAGCGCGGATTTGAGTCTGCTCGAACCACAGGTCGAGCGCTTTTATCTGGGCGCGATGGATGAAGCCCGGGTGGATGATTTTCTTGCAGCGTGGAAGGTAAACTACGTCTGGTTCGGTCCACTGGAGGAAGCTTTGGGTGCCTGGAAGCCGGCATCGAATCCCGCCTTCGAATTGGTGCTCGAAAACGGCCAATATTCTGTATACCGCTACTTGCCGGATGCTTCAGTTCCCTGATCTGAAGATCCGGGATGGAAGACGGAATGGAAGCAAAACACACACACATCTCCGAAGCGTGCTCTCGACTTCGGACCAAGGATCGGTTCGGATGGTTCCTGGTCATCCTTGGGCCGTTTATTCTATTCGGACCAATGCTGATCCGCGGGCGGGCGTTGTTTTGGGGGACTCCCATTCTGCAATTCGTCCCATGGCGTACGTACGCTTTCGACGTCATCCAGCGAGGCCACCTGCCGCTCTGGGATCCACTTCTGGGAATGGGGGCGCCGCTGTTTGCGAATTACCAAATCGCGCTCTTGTACCCGCCGAACATCCTGCTTTATCTGGTAGGTCCGATCTGGGGTCAGGGGCTCCTCGTGGCGCTGCATTTGATCTGGGCGGGTTTGGGGATGTACTTCCTTGCGCGGCGCCTGGGACTGGGAGTCCTGTCGAGGGCAATCGCCGGAATGGGGTTCAGCCTTTCCGGCTATCTCGTCGCCCGCAGCGGATTTCTGTCGATCAACGCTGCGGCTGCGTGGCTTCCCTGGGCCGTTCTGGCTGTCGATCGCCTCGTTCACCTGAACCAAAGCGCTGCGGATCGAAACGAGATTATAAAATCGGGTTGTATGCTCAGCATCGTGTTGAGCTTTCAATGGCTGGCTGGACACGCTCAAACTGCCTGGTACACCGCGATCATGCTCGCCGCCTGGGTTCTATGGAGATTGATCGGCGGCGCGGATCTCAAGCAGGCACTTAAGATCGTGGCATATGTTGCACTCGCTGGTTTGTTCGCCTTCGCGCTCTGCGCCGTTCAACTGATTCCCACTCTCGAGTACACACTGCATTCGTACCGGGCGGACACGTTGGACGCGGAATTCGCTTTGAATTACTCGTTTTGGCCCTGGCGGCTGCTCTGCCTCGTGCTGCCCGGCCTGTTCGGCAGTCCGGCATTGGGCGATTATTGGGGATACGGGAATTATTGGGAGGACGCCGTCTATTTTGGCGTGCTGCCGTTCCTGCTCTCGGTCTATGCCGTGATTTCAGGCTGGCGAAATAAAAGCGAACACCGGGGCACGATCCGCTTCTTGACTGTCTCGGGCCTCGGCGCACTCGTCCTGGCGCTGGGCAGGAACACGCCGGTTTTTCCTTTCCTGTTTCAGCACGTGCCGACGTTTAACATGTTCCAGGCCCCTGCGCGTTGGAACATCGTCTTTGTATTTTCGTTCGCATTGCTCGCCGCTTTCGGCATCGATCGGTTGAAGAAACCAACCGGGCGCGCGCTGTATTGGATCCGGCTTGGAACGGCTGGAGCCGGAATCATCGGCGTGGCTGCGGCCGCATCGACGAAGTTGCTCGGCGGCATCGAAGCGAGTTTCGTGCGCGCCTTCATCATTGCCGGAATATGGTTCTTTGCTTCCGGGATTCTCGTGCTTTTGAAACCCGATACGCCTTCGCTGCGCTGGGATCTCCTGGCGGGATGCATCGTATTACTCGATCTTCTCGTTGCCAGTCATGGATTGATTCCTTCCGTTTCGCCTTCTCTTTTCGAGGATCCAAGCGGGACGATGAAGTCGTTGGGAAGCGATCATCGTGTGTACATGGATGCGGTAGTCGAGGACGAACTCAAATTCGAGTGGACCCACCGCTTCGATACGTACTTGAACAGGGACGACTGGCATCTCGTGCGCGAGTATGGTTTGCCCAACACGACTCTCCTCGATGACATTCCATCGGCGAATAACTTCGATCCCCTACTGCCCCAGCGATACGTCCTGTGGATGAATGCGCTGGAGGATACATCAAGCGTCCACCAGACCGAGCTGCTTGCGCTCATGGATGTGCGCTGGCAGGCCGCTGTCGATCCCTCCGGAGACATGTCTTTGATCTACCGTGAGATTCCCGCTGCTCAGCGCGTGCGTTGGATTTCGCGCGCAGTTATTGCGCCTTCGTACGAGCATGCCTTCGAGATGGTCATGGACGAGACCTTCGATGCGCAGGAGACCGTCGTCCTCGAATGGGCATTCAACACGGAGGAAGCCGATAGGAACGAGTGGGGAAAAGCTTCGATCGTCGAAACCGACGATCCTAACATGGTACTCATTAAATCGATCGCCCCGGTCGACGGCTGGGTCGTGTTATCGGACACCTGGTTTCCGGGATGGAAAGCCAGCGTCGATGATGACCCGACGCAAATCTACAGGGCGGACTTTCTATTTCGAGCGGTTCGGATTCCCGCCGGAGAACACCAAATTCGCTTCGAGTATCGACCGTCGTCCGTCCGGATCGGTTTTTACTTGAGCCTCATGGCAGTTTGTCTGTTGATCGTGCAGGGGTGGCGATGCTTTCGAGATTGAAACGCTTCTGGCCGCTGTTGGTCACTTTTATCGTCGCCGGCGCATACATCGTCGGGAGATTGGCTGTTTACGATTGGAACGTTGTTGCGCTGGCGGAAATTGGCACGCAGTTCTCGGAGGACGATTCGGCGGGAACCGAAGGCTACGATGGGCAGTTCACCTACTACATCGCGGTCGACCTGAATCCCGCCACGGTCTCCGATAAACTCGATGTCCCGGCCTATCGCTATCAGCGAATCCTGCTGTCCGCGTTGGCGCATTTCTTGACGGGCGGACACGCCGCTGCAATCCCGTGGGCGCTTTTGGCGATCAACTTGATTGCCCATCTTGCTGGAACTTATGCGGTAATGCTCTATCTGCAAGATTGCGGCCTTCGCAGGCGGTACGCTCTGAGCTACGGGCTGTGGGTGGGCCTGGTTTCCGCCGTAGGTCTGCAACTGCATGAGCCACTGGCCTACGGCCTGGCAGCCCTCGCCTGGTTGGCCCGGAAACGCGGTAAGTTGGTTCTGAGTGCGGCCTTGATTGGATTGGCGCTTTTCGCCAAGGAAACCGTCCTGATAATCTGGCTTGCGCTGTTCCTCTCCGACTTGATCGGGAAACGCCGCTGGAAGGCAGTTGCGCCCTGGATCGTCGTGGGTGTCCTCTACGCCGGCTGGCAGGTTTGGTTGTGGCGCGTTTTTGGCGCGCCCGGTATTGCCAGCGGAGGCGCCAGTTCGACGCCGTTCGAGTGGGTCCCGTTGATGGGCCTCTGGCGTATTGGCCTTGTGTCCCTTCCGGCGCTGGCTTTGTTTATCGTCATTTTCGGGCCGACGATTTTTGTCCCCGCGTTCTGGGGAATTTGGGCTTCGGCGCGGAAGATTTGGCGGCGGCGAATCGCTGCGGAGAACGTCAACCTTCTCATCAACGGCATGGTGATTCTGTTCCTGCCGTATTCAACGATTCGTGAACCGCTGGGGCTGTTACGCTTTGCAAGCGGCTTCGTGCTTGCAGTTTTGCTCTTCGCGGCTCGCAATAATTTGCACAAGCCACTAAACTATAGCCTCTTTTGGATTCCACTCATCGCTGTACTTCTCAAAGGTTGAGTGCTTTTTCCGACAGACTGGTAGACACGATAAGGGAATCTGTACTAGAATAATTTCCACGTTCGAACGCGCCGGATGGCAGGAGTTGGCGGGACGAATCGTCCGTTGTGAGGTATGCTTTAATCTCATCAGCGAATGGAGTATCCATGACAGACATCCAATCTATTGCCGAAAAAATCATCAAAAATGTTGAAAATGTGATCATTGGCAAAGCTGATGCCGTTCGTTTGACGGTTATCGGCCTTCTCTGCAAGGGTCACGTCTTGATTGAAGACGTCCCCGGCACAGGGAAAACGATGCTGGCCAAGAGCATCGCCAAATCGACCGGCTGTACGTTCAATCGAATTCAATTCACGCCCGATATGCTGCCCAGTGACGTCACCGGTGTATCGATATTCAATCAGAAGACGCGTGAATTTGAGTTTCGTCCCGGTCCGATCTTGAATCAAATCGTACTGACGGATGAGATCAACCGGGCGACCCCCAAAACGCAGGCTGCACTGCTCGAGGTGATGGAAGAGGGGCAGGTAACGGTCGACGGTGTGACCCATTACACGCCGGAGCCGTTTCTGGTCTTGGCCACGCAGAACCCCATCGAATACGAGGGCACCTTCCCGCTGCCGGAAGCACAGATGGACCGCTTTTTAATGCGCATCAATATCGGTTATCCGGATGGTCCCGATGAGATTCGCATGCTGGAGGAACAGCAGATCATTCACCCGATCGAAAATCTCGAACAAGTCGTGTCCGTGGAGGAAATTATCGCCGCACAAAAGGCTGTCCGCGAGCAGACGATTTCCGACGATATCAAGCGCTACATCGTCGATTTGGTCGACATGACCCGAAGGCACAACGAAGTGTATCTGGGGGCCAGCCCGCGTGGGAGCCTGGCCTTGTTCCGGACGTCCCAGGCGCTGGCGGCGATCCTGGGCCGTTCCTATGTACTTCCCGACGACGTCAAGCGGCTTGCCGTACCGACGCTTGCTCACCGCCTCATCGTTGGCTCGACGGCGAGAATCCGCGAAGTCGATGAGAGACAGATCATCGAAGAGGTTCTGAGTCAGGTGAAAGTACCAGGCGGTGAGATAGATTAATGACAGGTCGCGCTCGTGTCGTTATTGCACTTTTCACAATCAGCATATTGGGGGCGTTTATCACCGGGCGAGACCTTTTCTATAACCTGGTTTACCTTTGGGGTTTTCTCCTTGTAACTTCATATACTTGGGCGCGGTTGTCCTTGCTCGGCGTTCGGCTGGAGAGGGAAGCGTTCGCCACGCGTGCCCAGGTTGGCCAGCTGTTCACGGAGCGGTTTACGTTGGTGAACGAGAGTCGAATCCCGAAGATTTGGATCGAAGCCAGGGACAAATCCGAATTGCCCGGATATAAAGTCACCTCGACGGTGGCCGGGCTGGGGAGCCGCGGATTGGATGACCGGAGCGGTCATCGTGCTTCAACCGTTACGATCAACCTCGGGTCACGTCATCGTCGGACCTGGATCCAACGCACGGTGTGCACGCGGCGCGGGCGCTACCGAATTGGTCCGTTAGAACTACATTCTGGGGATTTGTTCGGGTTGTTCCCGGTGAAAAGGGATGTCCCTTCCTCCCAACATCTGCTGGTCCTACCGATGGTCGTCCCAATCCGGAGATTTACAACTCCGACTGGCCGTATTTCAGGCGGCGAGGCGATACAAAAGCGCACGCATCAGGTGACTCCCAATGTCGCTTCGGTCCGTGATTATTCGGCCGGCGATAGCCTGAATCGTATCCATTGGCCTTCAACGGCAAAACGCCGAAGGTTGATCGTAAAGGAATTCGAGCTGGATCCACAAGGCGAAGTATGGCTGCTTCTCGATGCCGCTCGAAAAACCCGATATGTGAAAGCGGATCAACTCGCCAAGGATGAGCGAAGCGTGTGGATCGTAGGGGAAACGCATCTGCCGCCTGCGTCGGATGAATACGGCATTGCTATTGCCGCTTCGCTGGGCATTCATTTTTTGGACCTCGATCGTTCCGTGGGGCTGATCGCATACGGAAATGCCAGGCACGTAATTCAACCAGATCGAGGGGAGGCACAACGTTATCGGCTATTGGAATCTCTGGCTGTCTTGAAAGCGGATGGTGTTCACGATCTAGCGCAGGTCTTGCGCGTTGAATATCCCCGGATTCCTCGAGGATCGACGGTGATCGTCATCACCGCTGCTGCGGGTCCGGTCGTGATGAGCGCAATCCGCAGACTGATGATCGGCGACCGCCGCCCGATCCTGGTCTCCCTGGACGCCAGCTCTTTCGGTGGACCGGGTGACTCGCGTGCCCTGCCGGCTGCCGCGGGTCGGGAAGGCGTACCGGCTATCGAGGTTCGTTGCGGTGATTCATTGGAAGATGCGCTGAACCTCACTTCCCGAAGGAGATTACGTCCCACCGCCGTCTAGGAACAAGTGACGGGGACAGGATGGAGCCCATGCGTCAAAGATTTCTTGGTGTAGCAGTATTCTTCTCAGGCATGACCACGCTTGCGATCGAGATTTCCGCTGCGCGTTTATTGGGTAATGTCTTCGGCACCAGCAACATCGTCTGGGCGAACATCATCGGTCTTATATTGATCTATCTCACCGCGGGATATTTTCTCGGCGGACGGCTTGCGGATCGTTCTCCCCATCGTGCGACTTTCTATCGCATCATGGCCTGGGGCGCTTTCGCAGCCGGCCTGGTGCCCATCATCGCCAGACCCATCCTGCTTCAGGCTGCCAAGGCCGTCGAACACTTATCCACGGCGGTGATGCTGGGTTCGTTTTTCGTCGTGTTGATTCTCTTCAGCGTCCCCGTCACGCTGCTGGGTTGCGTGTCTCCTTTCGCCATACGGCTGGCCATCGGGTCGCCCGAACGGGCTGGAAGCGTATCCGGCAGGATGTATGCGATCTCGACCATGGGGTCGATTCTGGGCACTTTCCTCCCCGTACTCTGGCTGATTCCCACCATCGGAACGGCGAGGACCTTCCTGGTTTTTAGTTTAATTCTCATCTTCGCAGCCCTGGTGGGATTGTTCACGGAGGATCGCAGAAGCGGCTTGAAATATCTGCTGCTTCCCATTTTGATCCTCGTTTTGTCCTTCTTCACTTTATCCGGTCCGATCAAGCGCAGCACGGGGCAGGTGTTCGAAACGGAGTCGGCCTACAATTACATTCAGGTCGTGGAGCGCGGCGGAGTTCGCTATTTGATGCTGAACGAGGGTCAGGGCATCCACTCGGTGTACGCCCCGGGAATGGATGTCACCTATGGCACCTGGGATTACTTCCTGTCGGCGCCGTTCTTCAATCCCGCGCCGGTCGCTCTATCCGATGTAAAACGAGTGGGGATCGTCGGCTTGGCCGGGGGGACGATTGCCAAGCAGTATACGAAAGCCTTCGGTGCGATACCGATCGACGGCTGGGAGATCGACGCAGAGATCGTTCAAGTCGCCCGGGAATGGTTCGACATGAACGAGCCGAATCTGAACGCGATCGTCGCTGACGGGCGCTGGGGTCTTGCGCATAGCCAACATCTGTACAGCGTCATCGGCATCGATGCATACAGGCTGCCGTACATTCCCTGGCATCTCACCACGCAGGAATTCTTCCTGGAGGTGTATGCGCATCTCTTCGAAGACGGCGTGGTGGCGATCAACGTGGGCCGGACTCCAGACGATCGCCGCATCATCGAAGCCCTGGCAGGTACCATCCAATCCGTTTTCCCGTCGGTATACGTGGTCGATGTGCCGGACACATTCAACACGCTCATCTATGCCACCAAACAGCCGAGCAGCGCCGACAACCTGATCATGAACATTTTTGCGTTGGAAAATCAGGAGGCGCCAGCACTGTTGCTGGACATCCTGCGGCGGACGGTCGCCCAGCTGCAGCCGACACCCGAATCCGATATCGTCTACACTGACGATCGTGCGCCGATCGAATTTCTCACCAATTCCATGGCGCTGCGTTTCATTCTGGGTGGCGAAGTCGACATCCTGCGTTAGAAGGAGGCGAGTATCTTGTCATCGAGGGCGCGTTTTTGGAAACAAGCGGTTGAAAGCTTGTTCGTGATTCTACTGCCGATCAGTCTCATCCTGTCGAGTGTTTATGTCGTACTTTACAGTGCCGGAATCTGGGTTCCGATTGAGTACCGCATGCCTGGTTTTCCAAAGGATAGCTATGGCTTCGGCTTGCAGGACCGGCTGTACTGGTCGTCCGTGGACATCCATTTCTTACTCAGCAACGAGGATATTTCCTACTTCGATTCCTATTCCCTGGCTGATGGATCGCCGATGCACAACGAACGCGAGTTGAAACACATGCAAGATGTCCAGGTCCTGTTGAACGTGATGAAACGCGTCCTGTTGGCTGCCTGGATTCTTGCAGTTCTGATGCTCGTGCTCTTGTGGCGAATGGGTCACAGTCAAGAAATTCCGCGTGCTATATTTCGAGGGATCCGGGCAACATTGATTTTTATCGCTGTGTTGATCCTGGGCATCGTCGTCTCCTTCGGCGTGCTCTTCGTCAGTTTCCATCGCATCTTTTTCGAAGGGGACACCTGGCTGTTCGCCTACTCGGATACGTTCATTCGCTTGTATCCAGAGCGGTTCTGGCGAGATTGTTTCATCCTCTTGGGCCTGGTCACCATTCTGGAGGCGTTGACCGTTTATGGGATCGGCAGACTGCTTGCGAAGAAAATTCCAGCAGAGGCGGGATAACGGATTTTGTTGTTTTTCAAGAAATCTGCGAGGTAGACGAACAAATGACAAAGATCGACGTTGGCGTCGATCTTTGTCATTACGTTAGGAGTTGATATAGGGTAACGCCGTGAAGATCTTCTAAGCCCCGAATTTATCCAGCCGGTTCGCGTGTGCCATCATCAACGGCATGAGCGTTGTGGCAGGGATCGTCCCCAAACCGCCGCGCCCACATGCTCGCTCGCCGAAGGTTTTTTCCGCGTCCGCTCTTGCGGTTTCCGGAGCCCAGAGCAGGGCGGGAACCGGGTGCCAGGAATGTGAACGCAATCTTGCGGGTGTGGAATGATCGCCGGTAACGACGACGACGTCCGGATTCAAGTCCATCAACTGCGGCAGCGCCGCGTCCACGCTCTCGATGATTTTAACCTTGCCTTCGAAGTTCCCGTCTTCGCCTTTGCTGTCGGTCTTCTTGATGTGAATGAAGAAGAAATCGTAATCGTTCCATCGTTGTGAAACAATCTGGAATTCCTGCTCGGGTGTTTCGCCCTCGAATTCGATGAGCTCCATTCCGACCAGTTTTGATACGCCGCGGTACATCGGGTATACAGCGATACAGCCGGCGCGTAGCCCGAAGATTTCGGGAAATTGCGGCAGGCCGGGGTCGGTCGAAAACCCGCGCAGGGTCAATGCATTGGCTTTGGGCTGGGATTGCAGTTTCTCACGCGCAGCCGTGATCCATTGGTTGAAATACCCGGCACAAGCCTCGGATTCGCTGTCGAGCGCACGTGCGGGGAGGGGGGCGACGCCGGTTTGCTGCGGGTCGGTATCCTCGATGTTTGCCGAGAGGCCTTTTCCAGACATAACGGCTGCAAAGCGGTATTCGCGCACAGGGCGAACGTCCACATCTACGCCTTCGATCTCGATCTCCTGCAGCTTGTTCACGATGGGAATCGCTTCGTCCGAGGGAATCCTTCCCGCCCGGCGGTCGATGATTTTCCCCTCGGCATCGACGGTGCAAAAATTCCCCCGAACGGCTACGTGCCCTTTCGATACCGTCATGCCGATACCCGTCGCTTCCAGCACGCCGCGGCCGACTTCGAACTCGACGGGATCATATCCGAAGAGCCCCAAATGCGCAGGACCTGATCCGGGTGTAATGCCTCGGCGAACGGGAATGGTTTGCCCCAACGTTCCCGCCGCTGCCATCCGATCGAGGTTGGGCGTGTTCGCGGCTTCCAGTTCCGTAGGACCACCGGGCTCGATAGGCAGACCGCCGAGACCGTCCATGACGAGCAGGACGATTTTGGTATCGTTCTTTTTATGCAGTGACCGCATGAGTTCAAAATCGTGCATATGCAAATCCTCCTTAGTCATAAGAAAACCCCCACGCCTTTGCAGGCGGGGGGTTTAAATTTATGTGTCGGATCTTCTACATGATCGCGTTTTGGTCGCCGTCGATGTTGAATAGATGCATGCTGTCCATGTCGAAGACGCACTCGACGGTGTCGCCGACCTTGAACGCCGTTCGGGGATCGATCCGTCCGATGAAGGAGTTTTCGCCGCTAACGAAGTGCATGAAGATCTCGTTGCCCATCAACTCGGTCACTTCCACTTTCGCTTCGACCGGGGAGGCGTATACGGGCGGAGAGAACGTCGGGTCGTGCACGTCGTCCGGGCGGATGCCGAAGATGACTTGCTTGCCGGCGTGAGGCATGTATCGATCCATCTTCGATGGCGGAACGTTGACGTGGAAGGTGTCCGCATCGATGACCAGCGATCCATCTGACTTCTCCAGGGTTGCTTTGAAGAAGTTCATCGCCGGTGAACCGATGAATCCGGCCACGAAGACGTTCGACGGGCGATCGTAGAGTTCCTGCGGCGTGTCTACCTGCTGGAGGACACCGCCTCGCATCACGGCGATGCGGTCGGCCATCGTCATGGCCTCGGTCTGATCGTGCGTCACGTAGATGAAGGTCGTCTTCAGGCGGTGATGCAGTTTGCTGATTTCGGCCCTCATTTGAACTCTCAATTTCGCATCCAGGTTCGAGAGGGGTTCGTCGAACAGGAAGACCTGCGGTTCGCGCACGATGGCTCGGCCAACGGCAACGCGCTGGCGCTCACCACCGGACAACTGGCGAGGTTTCCGATCCAGGAGGTGTTCGATGCTGAGAATGTCAGCGGCTTCCTGAACGCGCCGTTTGATCTCTTCCTTGGGTGTTTTGCGCAGTTTGAGGCCGAAAGCCATGTTGTCGAATACGGACATGTGCGGGTACAACGCGTAGGACTGAAACACCATGGCGATGTCCCGGTCTTTTGGCTCGATGTCGTTGACGATGCGATCGCCGATGGCGATCGTTCCTTCGTCGATCTCCTCGAGACCTGCGAGCAGGCGGAGACCGGTGGTCTTGCCGCATCCTGACGGCCCGACCAGTACAAGGAACTCCCTGTCGATGATATTGAGGTTCATGTCGTTGACTGCAGTTACGTCTCCAAAATGCTTACTTACGTGTGTATAACTTACGGTGGCCATGAGCCGTCTTCCTCCTTCTTTTGGGTATAGTGCCACCATTATACACGCAACCAGAGCAACATAAAAGATTTTAAGCCGCTCATGTTGACGCTGTATATCCTCTCTGGTATAGTCGTCCTCGTGTACAGGACACCGGGTCAATCCAATCAGAACGGAAAAACACCGCATAGATTTCGTGGACTCGTCCGCTGGCTCCAGCCAGGATTGGGGGTCAAGCGTTGGTTCGTGATTCTGATCGTCGGCGTGGCCTTGATCGGATTGGGCGTTGCGGTGATTCTGCTCGATATCTATCGAAACCATCCACAATCCCCCTGGCTCGCAATTTTGAGTCTTCGCGATCTGCCGCGCTGGCTGCGGGCGGTCGTGCTGGGAATCTCCGGTTTCCTGCTGACTTTCTTTGCCGTTGTGAGGCTCAATCGCGCTTTGCTTGCGCCGTATCTCCGCCCTGGAAAGCCTTTGGTGGAAGCCGTAGCCCGGTATCGGCGCCTGGGCCGCGGTCCGAAGATCGTCGCCATCGGTGGAGGTACCGGATTGTCCACGCTGCTGCGTGGCCTGAAAAAGCACACCGGCAATCTGACCGCCATCGTGACGGTCGCAGACGATGGGGGTTCCTCCGGAAGGCTGCGCCAGTCGCTGGGACTGCCTCCGCCGGGTGACATTCGCAACTGCCTCGCTGCGCTGTCTGACGATGAAGATTTACTGACGCAGCTGTTTCAATATCGCTTTCTCGAAGGAGAAGAATTAAACGGCCATTCCTTCGGAAATCTCTTCATCGCCGCTCTGGCAGGTGTGACCGGCAGTTTCGATCAAGGTATCCTGGAGACGGGGCGCGTACTGGCGATCCACGGCCAGGTACTGCCTTCCACGTTGGAAGACGTCGCTTTATCCGCAGATAAAGCTCCTGCACTTGCCGACAGAGCGGTACGAGTGGAAGGCGAGAGTCGCATTCCCGATATACCAGGCAGGATAGAAAGGGTGCAGCTCGAACCCAACGATCCACCCGCTTATCCCGGTGCGATCCAGGCGATCCTGGCTGCGGACATGATCGTCGTTGGCCCGGGGAGCTTGTATACCTCCGTTCTGCCCAACTTGCTGGTTCCGGACATCGTCCAGGCCATACAGGCTTCAAGCGCTTTTAAAACGTACGTTTGCAACGTGGCGACACAGAAGGGGGAAACGGAGGGTTATAATTGTCAGCAGCATCTGGAAGCCATCGAAAATCACGTCGGATTGGGGTTGGTGGATTTGGTTGTAGCCAACGATGGTCATCTGGATGCCAAGCCGGATGGAACCGAAATGGTCGAGCCCGTGTTCGATGGGAACACGCTGGTCCAACTCTACACTGCAGATTTGGTCGACGTAGATCGGCCCTGGCGGCATGATGCGCGGAAGTTGGCTGAAGCGCTGATCGCGCTGCTCGAAGAACGAACGGGTCCGTTGGATCTGCAGTCGATGGATGAACAAGATACCAATCCGGATCTGAACTGATCCGTAGAAAATAGGAGTGAAATTATGGCAACACGAGTAGGAATCAATGGCTTAGGCCGAATCGGACGACAAGTCCTCAAGATCATGAAGGAGAAATATCCGGACGTCTTCGACGTCGTGGCTTTCAACGATCTCGGGGATTTGAAAACGATGGCTCACCTCTTCCGCTACGACTCGAACTACGGTCGTTATGCGGGAACGGTTGAAGTCAAGAAAGATGGTTTGACCATAGAAGGCGATTTCATCAAGGCGCTCTCCGAGCCCGATCCTGCGAAACTCCCCTGGAAAGACATGGGTGTGGAAATCGTCATCGAAGGAACAGGCGCATTTCGATCGCGCGAAGGTGCCTCCAAACACCTGGAGGCGGGCGCGAAAAAGGTGATCATCACTGCACCTGCGAAGAATCCGGACTTGACCGTCGTACTGGGGGTCAACGATGGAGATTACGATGCCAGTAAACACAACATCATCTCCAACGCCTCGTGCACGACGAACTGCCTTGCGCCTCCGACAAAAGTCATTCAAGACAACTTCGGTATCGAGAAGGGCTTGATGACCACAATCCATTCTTATACCAACGACCAGAGAATTCTGGATTTGCCGCATAAAGACTTGCGACGTGCACGCGCCGCAGCGCTGAACATCATTCCGACGACGACGGGGGCAGCCAAGGCGGTAGCGCTGGTAATTCCCGAACTGGAAGGGAAATTCGACGGATACGCGCTGCGGGTGCCGACCCCGACGGTCTCGATCGTGGATTGTGTCGTGCTGCTGGAGAAGGAAGCGACCACGGAGGACCTGCACGCCGCAATGCGCAAAGCGGCCGAAGGTCCGATGAAGGGTATCCTCGCATTCTCGGAAGAACCCCTGGTCAGCATGGATTACAAAGCGGACGATCATTCCAGCATCGTCGACGCTCAATTCACTTTCGTGATGGGCGGCAACATGGCCAAATTGGTCACGTGGTACGACAACGAGTGGGGGTACTCGGTTAGAACAGCTGATCTCGCCAATCTGATTTCGAAGTCTCTGTAAATCCAGGTAGCGCGGCGCGCCTGGTAATCCGGGTGCGCCGCGTTGAGGTTAATCTC
Source organism: Anaerolineales bacterium (assembly GCA_034430695.1). Taxonomy (GTDB): domain Bacteria; phylum Chloroflexota; class Anaerolineae; order Anaerolineales; family E44-bin32; genus WVZH01. The sequence continues at coordinate 25,756 of DAOUEE010000200.1, forward strand.
ATGTTTGATAAGAAAACGATTCGCGACATCGACCCAAAGAACAAGCGGGTATTGGTGAGGGTCGATTTTAACGTTCCACTTGCGGATGGGGCCGTGGCCGATGATACCCGCATCCGAGCCGCATTGCCGACGATCCGCTATCTGCTCGAGCACGACGCCGCAGTCATCCTGTGTTCGCATCTCGGCCGACCCAAAGGCAAAATCGTACCGGAACTGACGCTGCGGCCCGTAGCCGAACACCTCTCTTCCCTGCTCGATATGCCGGTCGAATTCGTGGAGGACTGCGTTGGACCCAAAGCACAGGCTGCGGTGGAGAAACTTGAGCCGGGAGAAGTCCTGCTGCTCGAGAACACGCGCTTCAATCCGGAAGAACGGGCGAACGATGACGCATTTTCCGCAGCTCTGGCTTCGCTCGCCGACCTGTACGTCGATGACGCTTTCGGATCTGCGCATCGGGCTCACGCATCGACGGAAGGCGTCGCACACCATCTCCCTGCGGTCGCTGGGTTTTTGATGGAAAAGGAATTGGAATACCTGGGGAAGGCGTTGGAGAATCCCGCTCATCCTTTCGTGGCGATTCTGGGCGGCGCCAAGATTTCCGATAAGATCACCGTCGTGGAGCGCTTGCTTGAAAAGGCCGATCGCTTGCTCATCGGTGGCGGCATGGCCAATACCTTCCTTGCCGCGCAAGGAAAATCCATGGGCAATTCCCTCGTCGAAGAGGATTCCATCGAAACGGCGAAAGACTTGCTGGCGCGTTCCGCGGATCGGCTGCTGCTCCCCGTCGATTTGGTCGTTGGAGATCGATTCGCGGAGGACGCGCAAAGCAAGACGGTCTCGGTGGACGACGTTCCGGCGGGTTGGGGTGCGTACGATATTGGCCCCAAGACGGTGGAGTCGTTCAGCCAGGTCATCAACGAGGCGAGGCTCGTGGTTTGGAACGGACCGATGGGCGTGTTCGAATTCGAGCCCTTCGCCAAGGGAACGTGGGCGATCGCCAAAGCTGTAGCGGATTGTGAAGGAACGACGATTGTAGGCGGCGGGGAATCCACGGCTGCGGTGCGGCAAGCCGGCTTGACGGACCGCATCAGCCACGTCTCGACGGGCGGCGGCGCCTCGCTCGAATTTCTCGAAGGCAAAGAACTGCCTGGCGTGGTAGTACTCGAGGATAAATAAGCGTAATTTCGGGTTCTCCTGTTTGGAGACTTTCGCATCCGAAAAAATCGAGAGATCGATTCGAACGTCATATCCTCGCGCGCGGGTAGATTCTGCTTGGCTGGCTCGATCAGGTACCAACAGCCGTGCAGATTTTTGTTGTCCCTTTGAAACCTCTCGTCTATAATGTGCGCGGCCTGAGGTTGGAGTTGCTATGAGTTTTGAAAAAGGTGAAAACGTAGGCGCCTACCGCATCATCGAGCAGCTGGGACAGGGAGGTATGGCGACGGTTTACAAAGCCTACCATCCCGCCCTCGATCGTTATGTGGCCATCAAAGCGCTTCATCCGGCGATCATGGAAGACCCCAATTTTCAGGCTCGTTTCGAACGAGAAGCCAAAGTCGTCGCCAAGTTGGAGCACCCGAACATCGTTCCGATCTACGATTTCTCCGAGCATGCAGGCCAGCCCTACCTGGTGATGAAGTTCATCGAAGGGGAAACACTCAAAGCGCGTCTTGCAAAAGGTCCGCTCAAGAAGGAAGAAGCGCTGCGCATCGTCCAGGCCGTTGGGGGTGCACTGACGTACGCGCACGAACACGGCTACCTGCATCGGGACGTCAAACCTTCCAACATTTTGATCGCTCCGGGAGGCGAAATCTACCTTGCGGATTTCGGACTGGCGCGCATCGCAGAAGCAGGCGCTTCGACGCTCTCGGGGGACATGCTCATGGGCACGCCGCAGTACATTTCCCCCGAACAGGCGCAAGGAGTGAAGGATCTCGACGAGGGGACGGACATCTATTCCTTCGGAGTCGTGCTCTACGAACTGGTCGTCGGCCGCGTTCCCTTTTCTTCGGACACCCCCTTCTCGATCATTCACGACCACATCTACACGCCGCTCCCCTTGCCGCGCCAGATCAATCCGACGGTGCCGGAGGCCGTCGAGCTGGTGCTGTTGAAGGCACTGGCGAAAGACCGAGAAGATCGTTATGCCAGCGTCGAGGATATGATCGAGGCCTTCTGTGCTGCCGTTACGGGCGGCGATATCGGGGTGCTCGAATCGTTGTCGAACCCTCGCACAAAGAAGCAGCTTCCTTCGGAATCGCTTGCGAAAGCCGCAACGTTGGCCGACATGGCGAATTTGGATGACGCGCCGCAGCCCGAGACCGTGGATGAAAAGCCGGGGCTGAAGGACTCGCTGCGAAAACGCAGCCGGTGGTTCTGGGTCGTCGCCGGATTGGTGATGACCTGTTGTATCCTGTTTGTTTTTATCGGCAGCATCAAGCAACTTTCTTCCCTGGGAAAGCCAACCGAGACGGAGCCGCCGGAAGATCGACCCGTGGAGGAAGTTCAACCCGAAGACTTTTCAAACGAAAATGCGGACGAAGTGCTTCATCGGGCGGAAACGTTGCTCGCGGAAGGCGATGACCGCGGGGCATACGATGCTTTCATTAAAGCTGGCGACTTTTTCATGGAAGCCGGTGATTTCCCGATGGCCATGGAAACCTACTTGCGGGCGCGTGAGCTCTCGCAAAATCCGATGCGTCCCGAAGTACTCCTGGCAAACAAGCTATTCCAAGCCCTTTTCTTCGGAGCACCTGAGGAACCGATGTGGCCGTTGATCGAGGGCCTTTATGATAATTACCCGGATCGAGACGTGATCCAGGTGGCCGCTGCGCGGATGCGTTTGTATGCAGATTCCCCGGAGGCGGCTATGGCTGAGCTGACTCCCGTGTTAGACCGCAATCCGGACAACGCCGTCGCGAATGTGGTTCTCGTCGAGATCCACATCCACCTTGGCGAGATGGATGTGGCCCGGGATCTCCTTACCCGGCTTTTGGAGAACAACCGCACGCCGGTATGGCTGCAAGAGCATATGCAATTTTTGAAACGTCAAATCCCTGAATAATATCAATTCATTGGAGGAGAAAGTGGATCGAGTGCCATGTATTGCAGGTAACTGGAAGATGAACAAAAACATCACGGAAGCACTGCAGCTCGTGGAGGAGATGCTTCCTCGCTTGTCCGAACTCAGCGGTGTTGAACGCGTCGTATGCCCGCCCTTCATCGCCTTGCCCGCCGTGGCGGAGCGCTTGAAGGACGAGGATGTGTTCGTAGGCTCACAAAACGTTCACTGGAAAGAGGCGGGGGCGTTTACCGGCGAAATTTCTCCCACCATGCTGCAGGACCTGTGTACGTTTGCGATCATCGGACATTCGGAGCGCAGAGCGTATTTTGGGGAAACGGACGAGACGGTAAATTTACGCGTCAGGGCAGCTTTGAACTATGGATTGCGTCCGATCGTTTGTGTCGGAGAAACGCTGGAACAACGCGAAGCAGGACAGACGATAGACGTGGTCAGCACGCAGGTCTCCCAAGGCTTTGCGGACATATCCAAAGAGGATTTCCGCCGCGTCATAGTGGCCTACGAGCCCATCTGGGCGATCGGAACCGGCAAGGCGGCGACGCCGGAGGATGCCAATGAGACCATCGTCGCGTCGATTCGTCCGGTGTTGACAAGCATGTTTGGCGAAGATATCGCACAGGCCACGCGCATCCAATACGGCGGCAGCGTCAAGCCGGGAAATGCCGCGGAATTCTTCCAGCAGCCGGATATCGATGGCGCTCTGGTCGGTGGTGCCAGTCTGCGTGCCGACGATTTCATCGCAATCGTCAAAGCCGCTCGAGGCTAACTCGAGTACGATCTGTTGCGAAAAGATGACAGATATAACAGGACACCCGCCTCGGCGGGTGTCCTTCTTGATTCGTGAGAAAGGATCGTCGATTTCTCTCAACCGGTGCCGAATTGGCGATCCCCTGCGTCTCCCAGGCCGGGGAGGATGTAGCCGTGCTCGTTCAGCCTTTCGTCCACGGCGGCAAGATGGATGGGGACTTCAGGGTGATGCCTGTGGAGTTCTTCGATGCCCTCCGGTGCAGCGATGAGGCCGACGAATTTGATTTTCTTCACTCCCCAATCCTTGAGGATGTCGATCGTGGCGACGGCCGATCCGCCTGTCGCCAGCATCGGATCGAGGATCAAGCACATCGAGACGGTGGGCTCGATGGGGAGTTTGTTGTAGTATTCGACGGGTTGGAGGGTCTTCTCGTCGCGGTAAAGACCGATGTGCCATACTTCTGCGGAGGGCATCAGTCCCCACACCCCCTCTACCATCCCCAAACCGGCGCGCAGGATGGGTACCAATCCGACTCTCTCGGCCAGCTCGACACCGTCGGTCTCCGCCAGCGGGGTTTGAATGCGGACCGGATTGACCAGTAGATCTCGGGTCGCTTCGTAGGTCAGCAGCGTGGAGAGTTCCCGGATGAGTTCCCGGAATTTCTTGGGAACCACATCCTGCCTGCGCAGTTTACTCAGTTTGTGCGCTACAAGTGGGTGTGTCGAGGCGAAAACGTTCGTTTGCTCCATACCGATCTCCAGGAAATCCGCGGAACGTCAATCGATGCCCTCCGATTTCAGAGCCCTCTCGGAATAATGTTTCATGAATTGCGGGTGATGATGTGATCTGCGAGTTCGTATAAAGCCCTTCGTTCCTGGTTTGCAGGCATGTTCTTCAAGATGGCCAGTCCCGCTTCGACGAATGCTCGAGCCTGATCGAGCGCCTGCTCGATCGCATCTGAGGAACGAATCGCGGAGGTGATTTCGGCAAGCGCGTCTTCGTCAAATTTCTGCTCGGCAATTTGATTGCGCAATTCTCCGCCATTGGAGATCGACGAGAGGTAACAAAGGACCGGGAGAGTGAGCAGGCCCTGTCGTAAATCGTTGGCGGCAGGTTTTCCAAGACTTTCCTGATCGGCGGTGAAATCCAATACATCATCCACGATCTGAAACGCCATGCCGATGTTGCATCCGAACGATTTCATCGCAGAAAGCGTAGCTTCATCGACATCGCCCAAGATCGCGGCGCCTTCTGTGGAGACCTCGAACAGCGAAGCGGTTTTTGCGTAAATGCGTTCGAGGTAATCCGGGATACCGTCGTCGTTGCTGCTGCTGGCGTACATCTGCGAAATTTCCCCGTTGACGATCGTCATCAACGTGCGCGCGAAGATTTTCATCAATGCCTGTCGACCGATTTCTGCCGCCAGGTACGCGGCGCGGGCGAAGATGTAATCTCCTGTCAATACCGTCGCGCCGGATCCCAGTGTGGCGTTGATGGTCGGAATCCCTCTGCGCAAGGAAGCGCCGTCGATCAGGTCGTCGTGGACGAGAGTCGCCGTATGCAGCATCTCTACCGAAGCGGCGAGTGTGATTGCATGTTCACGATCGGCGCCCAGCATGCCCGCTGAAAGCAGGACCAAGGCGGGCCGGATGCGTTTCCCTCCGGATGAGAGAATGTGTTCGAGCGCGGCGATCAAATTCGGGTTGTGTTCACCCGGGCTGACGCGCATCTTCTGCTCCACTTCGAAAAGTTCGGAGCGAATGAGATCAAAGAAGGTTACGGTCGTCGTTTCCATGATTCCAATCGAAGAGAGTCGCAGCATTTCGCCAAGTTGCATCCGATGCCTGACTCTCGTTTATCCCCATGATACCTGCAAATTTCTCGGCGACAAACCTCACGTAGGCAGGTTCGTTGCGTTTACCGCGAAAGGGATGCGGGGTGAGATAGGGGGAATCCGTCTCCAGCAATAACCTCGTGATCGGTATCTGTGACACGACTTCACGTAAACGATCTGCATTGCGAAAGGTCACCGGGCCCGCCACGCCGAAATAGAATCCTGCTTCTGCGGCGAGTTGGGCGGTTTCGATGTCCGCTGAATACGCATGCAGCACGCCAGCCCGTTCTCGAAGGACTTCAGGTAAATCTCGAGACCAGTGAAGTAAATTTTCGATGACATCCTGTGTTGCTTCACGATTATGAATCACGACGGGTAGTCCAATCTCGGCGGCGAGTGCCAATTGATCCCGGAAGGCGAGTTTTTGCTGCTCCGGTGTGGAAAGGTTGCGGTAGTAATCCAGCCCGATTTCACCGATAGCAACGACACCTGCAGAACGAGCGAGCTCGCCGATCTGCGCTGCAGCGTTGGAATCCCACGTACGAGCGTCGTGTGGGTGAATTCCAACGGCAGCGTATATGTTAGTGTGGCTCTGTGATAATTCTACCGCCAGTCTGCTGGTAGGGAGATCGATTCCCGGAACGAGAATGCGCTCTACGCCCGCTTTCCTGGCCCGTTCGATAACTTCGTTTCGATCCTGGTCGAATTGGGACAGCACGAGATGGCAGTGCGTGTCGGCGAGTCTCCTTTTCGATGCATTCATTCAATGCCCGCGATGCGAAGCCCGTCCTGGAGAATGGGCTCTACCCGGTCGGATTGCGTCGTTTCACAATATACCCGGATGATCGGTTCGGTTCCGGAGAACCGGATGAGCAACCAGCCACCATCTTCCAATTCGTACTTGTATCCGTCGAGCGTGTTGATATTGGTTACTTTTAGCCCTGCTATCTTTTCAGGGGACGCTTGCTGTACACGCTTTTTTATCGATTCGTGTTCGTCGGCCGCCAGGCGGGTGTCGATGCGCTCGTAGTAATGAGGTCCGACTTTTTTGAACAACAAGTCGATGAGTTCCGTAGGTTTACATTTGAGACGAACCATCATGTCGAGAAGATACAAGCCGGCGAGGATGCCGTCGCGTTCGGGGACGTGACCGCGGAAGGCATATCCGCCGGATTCCTCTCCGCCGATGAGCGCATCCACTTCGAGCATCTTGGGCGCCACATATTTGAAGCCCACACCCGTTTCGTACACGGGTACGTCGTAGATTTCGCCGAGTTTGTTCAGCATCGACGTTGTCGAAAGCGTCTTTACGATCGGGCCTCGCTTTCCCAGAACTTCGAGCATGTGATAGGCCAATAAACCATAAACTCGCAGCTGGTCTACGAACTTCCCGTGTTCGTCGCCCATACCTACACGATCCGCGTCGCCATCCGTGACCAGCAGGACATCGGCGTTGTGTTCTTTGGTCGCTGCAAGCCCGACATCGATGTTGGGCGGGATAGGTTCGGGCCGGACCATTTCGGGAAAAATGGGATTTCGCTGATTGTGGATTTCGATGACTTTGGTCTTGTCGCCACTCAAGAGTTTAGTAAACCAGCCGCTTCCGTTTCCCCACATTGAATCGACCAGCACGGTCAGACCGGCTTTACGGATCGGTTTCAAGTCGACCAGACTCTTGATTTGTTCGATGTAAGCGGGTGCCGGGTCGAAATAAGCAACCTTTTCCTGTTCGAGCGCATCTTCGATTGGTATGCGGGGAATGTCGTCTTCACTTGCCGGGATTTTTGCCTCGATCTGCTTCAGGCCCTGAGGGTCGATCGCACCGCCATGTCGATCGCGCACTTTAAATCCGTTGTCGCTGGGAGGGTTGTGGGAGGCGGTAATGTTGATCGCGCCGATAGCATGATTGTGGACTGCGGCATAGGAGATCGTGGGCGTTGGAGAAGCACCGTCCGTCAGCAAGACCTGGAAGCCATTGGCGGCTAATACTTCTGCAGCCGCAGCCGCGAAGTTTTCCGAACCGAAGCGTTGATCGTAGCCTACGACGACTTTCTCTCCTGCGCCCTCAATCTCGAGCAGATACTGTGCAAAACCCTGTGTGCAGCGCCGTACGCCCGAAAAAGTATAGTTTTCAGCGATACGGCCGCGCCAGCCGTCCGTGCCAAATCGAATCGAGTTAGCTGTCATCCTGCCTCCTGAGAAACCACGATCGAAACGGCATTACACAAAGCGAGCCAGGCGATGAGCAACCTGGCCGTTGAGATCTGAAACAGGGCTGTGCCCAGAACGAATTCCAACGCCTCTCGGATCGACTGGGTTGGCGGCGTTCGTGTAATCGACAATAAACCAACCCCGGTTAGTAAAAAAATTATACCGTGAAAAAAGTACGCTTACTAGAGAAGCTTGAAATTCTTATCCGTGCATGATAAACTACCGTCTGTTGCCGCGTTGTCAGTCGAACGCGCTTTCCGCTCCCATTCTGAACCGCTCGGTTTAGGATCGGGGGCAATCCCGAGGAAAGGAAAACCCGATGCGCAGCTATGAGTTAGCGTATATTGCACACCCTGAGTTGGACGAAACTGAACTGAAGGCCCTCGAAGAGAGAGTAACCGGTTGGATCGATGCCGCCGGGGGAAAAACCGTTAAAGTAGATCGTTGGGGCAAACGTCGATTGGCCTATGAGATCGGAAAGCACAGCGACGGTCATTATTTTATTATCGAAGTCGAGATGCCGCCGGAAGCCGGTGCAGTCATAGAACGCGATCTCCGTCTCAGCGAACAAATCCTGCGGTTTATGATCACGCTCCAAGATCGTGGATAATACGAGAGACATCAGGTAAGGGGAGACAAGCGAAAGGAGCCTGAGATGAGTCGTGGGTTGAATAAAGTAATGATCATCGGTCACTTGGGACGCGATCCCGAAATGCGTTATACACCGTCGGGACGTCCGGTGACGACGTTCAGTGTAGCGACGACGCGTTCATGGACTTCTGCCGATGGCGAAAGACACGAGGAAACGGAATGGTTCAACGTCGTCGCCTGGGGTTCATTGGCGGAGATATGCAATCAATACTTGCACAAAGGGCAGCAAGTTTACGTGGAAGGGCGTTTGCAAACCCGCCGTTGGGAAGACAACGAGGGAAACAAGCATTTCACAACGGAATTGGTGGCCAAGGAGATGATCATACTCGGCGACCGCCGGGATATATCGAACGACGCACCAATTTCCAGCGAAGCGATGGAAGAGGATTTTCCCTTCTAGTAAATCGGCATAATTCCATCACGATGAAGGATACCCTAAAGCATAGGAGTAAGGACATTGTCTGAAGACGAAGAACTGATAGAAGACGAAGAAGAGGACGAAGACGAAGACGGTCAATCACATCGACGCTCGCGCTCTCCCCGCAGGGGCCGACGTTTCACACGCCGGCCGAGAGTGTGCCAATTTTGCGCGGATAAGACCAAGGAACTCGATTACAAACATATCGATCTGCTCAAACGCTACGTAACCGAACAGGGCAAGATCCGCTCTCGACGCGAGACGGGCGCGTGCGCCAAACATCAGCGTATGGTTGCAAAAGCCGTCAAACGCGCGAGGCACATGGCTCTGATCCCCTTCGCAGCGGAGCGATATCGATAATTGCGGAGTATATCCTCCCTGACTTTGTAGGCGGCGAAGTCGATAGCTTCCCTTCGATCTGATTGGTGGAGACGTTTCATGACCAGGCAAAAACAACACGTGCGACCGACGAAAAAGCATTTGGCCCGGGCAGAACGCGAGAGAATCATGAGGAATCGGATCATTGCCGGTACGGTCCTCACGGCGATTCTCGTTTTCGGCCTCGTCGGCTATGCTTTCTACCATCAATTGGTCGTCGTGCCCAACGAACCGGTCGCCGTTGTTGACGGCGAAAAGATTACTACGAGAGATTTCCAAAGTCGTGTGCTCTTCGAACTACAGTCCGGCAGTACTCCCCAGGAAATTGCCGCCAATGTATTAGACACCATGATCAATGGGGTGCTCGTTCGTCACGAAGCCAAAGTAATGGGCATTGAAATCCCACAAACGGAACTCGATCAGACGATCGAAGAGGCTTTTGGATACTACCGCGAAGGTACACCGACGAGCGCACCGTCGCCGACCATCGATCCGACCCAATTCGCCCAGAGGACATTAACGGCAGCCGCGACGGCGGAAGCCGCGGGTCTTGATGCCACCCCGACGACTGAAATCAGCGCTACACCGCAGCCAACACCGACCGAGTACACCCTAGAAGGATTCGAAGAAGTCTATTCTACGTTCCTTTCCAGTGTGGGTGATCAGACCGGCCTATCTGAGGTGCAATTCCGCCGCCTTGTCGAAACCAATTTACTGCGAGAAAGAATCAGGGAGGTTATCGGGCAAGATGTTCCCCTGAATGGGGAGAAAACGCAGCTGCGTCACATCCTAACTGACTCCCAGGAAACCGCTCAGGAGGTTCGTTCGAAATTGGACGAAGGTGAAGCGTGGGGAGACCTCGTCCTGGAGTATTCCCAGGACGCCACGACGAAGGATTCCGGCGGCGACTTGGGTTGGTTGACGAAAGAAATCATCATTTCAGGTTTCGGTGCGTCCGCCCAACCGCTGGTCACGGAACCTGTCGGCACGATCTTTGGTCCCATTCAAACCTACCAGGGTTGGGATGTGTTCGAAATCATGGGACGTGAAGTGCAGCCGTATACGGATTACGAATATCAACTGGCGAAAAACGCAGCATTCGATCAATGGCTGCTTGAAGTACGCGGAAACGCAGAGATCGACGTCGCCGAGAATTGGGCTGATCGTATTCCCGAGGTTGATGTCTCTCAAACTGGGTACTGAACAAGAATTTCTCATCTGATCGGATCAATATTTACCTGGACGTTATCGAAGAAGCCGAAGAAAAAAACCTTACCATCTGGATTACGTATCACCTTTCGATGAGTTGTCGCAAGGTGATACAATCCGTTTAAAATGGGCTTGACGCGGGAATTCAGCCCGTCAAAGGCTGCCGAAGTAAATCGAAAAGGTTGTTTGCTGCGTTGATTGGTATTGGATCGAACGCCGCAATTTGAGGTCAGCGCTGGATTAAACATGGAGTTTGAAGGCCTTCTCAAGCTTTTACCGGATGATTCGAGCCCCGCAGATCGGGAGCTCATCGAACGCGCCTACAAATTCACCAAGAAAGCCCATCGAGGCCAAAAGCGCGCCTCCGGAGAAGCCTACGTACAACATTGTCTCGCCGTTGCCGCTATCCTGGCTGAGTTGGGGGCACCGACTCTGGCGATCGTCGCCGGATTGCTCCACGACACCGTGGAGGACACGAAAGTCAGTTTGAAAGATATCACTCGCGATTTCGGCGACGAAGTGGCACTCATGGTGGACAGTGTGACCAAGTTGACCCAGCTGCCACGCGTCAGTCGACGCGCCGGAAGCGGTAAAGAACCTCGAGCCACGAAAAGCGAATTGGCCAAAGAAACCCTGCGGAAGACCTTTCTGGCCATGGGTGACGACGTTCGCGTCGTCGTGATCAAGCTTGCCGATCGCCTGCACAATATGCGCACGCTGTCCCATCTTCCACCAGAGAAACAGAAACGAATCGCCGAGGAGACCCTGGAGATTTTTGCCCCGCTGGCCAACCGGTTGGGAATCTGGCAGATGAAGTGGGAATTGGAGGATCTGGCCTTTCGCTACGTCCATCCGGAAAAATACAAGGAGATCGCCGAGAACGTCGCCAAACGGCGGGTCGATCGCGAGCAGGATTTGGAGCAGATATCGAAGCAGTTGAAGACGGTCCTGGCGGAAGCGGGCGTACAGGCAGAAGTCTACGGACGCCCGAAGCATCTCTATTCCATCTACCGCAAGATGGACCGTAAAGAGGTGCCGTTCGAAATGGTCTACGACGTCCGCGGGGTGCGTGTGATCGTGGAGAACGAGTCGCTCTGCTACCTGGCGTTGGGAGTCATCCACAATCGCTGGAAACCCATACCGGGTACGTTCGACGATTACATCGCCACGCCGAAGGATAACTTCTACCAGTCCTTGCATACAGCCGTGGTTTACAACGATGGCGGCACCCTCGAAGCCCAAATCCGCACACCGTCGATGCACGAAAAGGCTGAATATGGCATTGCGGCGCATTGGCGCTACAAGGAAGGTCGACCGAGAGACGATACCTTCGAACAGCGGATTATCTGGCTGCGCAAATTGATGGAATGGCGCCAGGACGTCGACGACGCCGGCGACTTCGTGGATGCGATGAAATCGGACGTCTTCAACGATCGCGTGTATGTTTTTACGCCCAAGGGCGACGTGATCGACTTGCCGGCAGGATCGACCCCCATTGATTTTGCCTACCACATTCACACGGACATCGGCCATCGCTGCCGTGGTGCAAAAGTGGGGGGTAAGCTGGTTCCTCTGAATTACAAGATCCGGACCGGAGATTCCGTCGAAATTCTAACGGCGAAGCGAGGCGGACCCAGTCGGGATTGGCTCAATCCGAGCCTGGAAATGGTCCGCAGCCAGCGGGCCCGCAGCAAGATTCGGCAGTGGTTCCGCCGGCGTGATCGTGAATTAAACATCTCGCACGGCCGTCTGCTGCTGGAACGTGAATTGAAACGCCTGGGTGTAGAAAGCGTCTCTTACGAAAGAATTGCCCGGGATTTAGGATACCCGAACGCGGAGGAAATGCAGGTTGCCATCGGTTGCGGTGATCTGCACCTGAATAAAATCATCGCCAAGGTCGTCGAGGAAGAGGAAGACGAATTCGGTTTTGCGGAAATTCTGGAGCCCGTTCCGGCGAAAGATGTCACGACCGAAGACGTAAGCATACTCGGGTTGTCGGGGGGCTTGCTTTCCCGAATGGCGATGTGTTGCAAGCCGGCGCCGGGAGATCCGATCGTGGGATACATCACGCGCGGACGCGGCGCAACGATCCACCGGCAGGATTGTCCTAACGTGTTGCGGATTAAGGATCGCGAACGACTGGTGCAGGTCTCGTGGGGTAGACTACGGCAAACCTACCCTGTTTCGGTACGGCTGCGAGCCTACGACCGCGATGGATTGATGCGCGACGTGTCGACGCTCGTGGCAAATGAAGGCATCAACATGTCGTCGGTCCACGTATCGACGAAGAACAGTCTGGCGATGTTCGATTTGGTGATGGATGTAACCGATATCGAGCAGTTAAGCCGCGTGCTCAACCGCCTGGAGGCGCTTCCCAATGTTCTCGAAGCACGACGGCTTCGTCCCGGGTGAGCGTGAGCGATTCTCGGACCGAGAATTCTCGTATCGTACGCGATTTTTCAATACTGACAGCCGAAGGGGTTTCGTGTATATTATTTTCGTTGATTAATGAGTCATAAAGGGCTGAATCGAATGGATTGTGACGCCCGCTTTTGAGTCGTAAAATTTTCTGGAGGATGGCACAGATCTGGGCCAGTGTTATTCAACGACTGGTTTTGGGATTTGGGTTTCGGATGAAGGTGTGGAGAAGCGTGTGACCGCCGATCGAGTGAATTTATTGGGTTTGATTTCCGCCATAGCTGGTTTCATCGATTCATTCTACCTGGGTTGGTTGAAGATAACCGGCAACACGGCGGCCTGTTCGCAATTCGGTGATTGCGATGCGGTAAACAGCAGTCCATATGCTATGATTGGAGGTATCCCGATCGCCTTCATCGGTGCGCTTGGATACGCCCTGATCGTTCTGATGATTGTCATCGGAATGCGACGTCCGGTGTGGGCGGAAAACGTGAACCTGGCACTGTTCGGTGTCACTTTGATCGGCATGATTTACTCTGCGTATCTGACGTATCTCGAAGTGGCCGTTATTCATGCGATCTGTCCGTTTTGTGTTCTTTCTGCGGTCCTCATGTCTTTCTTATTCGTCCTGAGTGCCTTGCGAATAAGAGAGATTTTCGTGAGTGAATAGACGGAGTTCAAAGCATATGCCTCGCATTCGTTGTCGCTACATCGACTGTTACTTCCTTGAATCGGGTTACTGCACGGCTGAGATTATCCGGCTTGATCCCGATGAAGGATGCTTGACCTATTCCCACATCGACGATGTCACGCTTTCGGAACCTGAGGATTGGGAGCTGGATGAAATCGAAGACCTCGACGACATCGATGAAATCGATGAAATCGATGAGGTGTGGGAGGATAATGGCGATGATGATGAAGAAGATGATGATGGTGTTGAGGATTGGATTGAAGATGATGTTTTATGAGGGATGCCTTAACTGAGTGACGTTCTGATGATCGAGCATTGAATTTTCAAGCCGAAAGAGTCCAGCGGGAAAATGACAATCGGGCGACAGGTACGCCCGATTTTTGTTGACTAAAACCAATAAGAACGAAGGATGGGTGTGGACGGGTCGTCCTCAGGATTCTGTCGATGCGGTCCGGACACGGTGTTCCAGCGTTCGCTGGAGAATGTCCTCCAGTTCGTCGCGTTTTGCCTGCTTTCTGCTTGATGGCTCGCTTGGAGCAGCCTTGGTGCTTTGATCCGATTGTTCCAGCGCCTGGCGCAACGCCAACTCCATCGCCGTGGGTGTTTCCGCTTCGGGTTCATCGGTTTCATCGACGTAATTCTCGATGGAATCCTTCATGCTGAAGCGGATCTGCCGCTTCTTTCGATCAACATCGATGATGTTGACTTCGACTTCGTCGCCCAGGGAGACGATTTCCGAAGGGTCTTTTACGTACTCGTTGCTCATTTCGCTGATATGAACCAGTCCCGGACGCTCCGCCCCTACATCAACGAACACCCCGAAATTTTCGATGCGTACGACTTTTCCTTGGAGGCGTTTGCCGGGCTTGAGGTCCTTCCATTTCAACAGAATGGGTTTCAACATACTCAATTCGAGCCGCCCCGATTCCGGGTCTACTCGATGAACCCAAACCTCGACTTCCTGTCCTTCCTGGACGACGTCTTCCACTCGGTTTACCGGGCTTTCCTTCAACTGTGAAATGTGGATCAAGCCTTCGCATTCTGCGCCAACGTCGACAAATGCGCCTGCCAGGTCCGTCTTCGTCACACGCCCTTCGAGTTTCATGGCGGGTTTGAGATCTTCCAGATGGAGTTGTGTTCCCGTGTCTTCTTTGCTACTCACTTCTACACCTTCCTACAGAAATCTTCATGAGATCCCCCTTTTTGAGCGTGTCGATTATACCACGGTCCGGCGTTATCTCTCTGCATCGATCCTTTTCGTCTTGATGGTTTTTCGTTGGAAAATCCTTCCAGAATCGATGGAATGATATCTGAGGAACCCGGACTTGGATCGGCAAAGGAAAAGGCTTAAGGTTCGTCCGTGATCGTTATTTGCGTGCCAAGGTTGCGGCGTGCGATGAGATGCCAGTTTTCGATGCTGTTGAACCGGTCACTGGGATCGAACAGCGGTCCGATACTCACGCCTTGTATTTGAACGTCGATGGCATAGTTGTAGACATCGTAATAAAGCAGCAGGGAAGGGGCTTGATCCTGGAATCGATATTGAAAGCTGCGGTACAACTCTGCGCGGCGAGAGAAATCCGGCGTGATGCGCGCCTGTTCGAGCCAGATGCTGATGTTACGGTCGCTGAAACCGCTGTAATTCTGGCCGGTCTCGACCTGTGAATCGTGCCAGAAAGGATAGGGATCGGGATCGGGGTAGCGCATCAGGTTGATGTGGGTAAGCGCCGCTTCATATTCACGCGGTTCGAGGTAAGAGGAGATCATGGTCTCAGAGTCGACCCCGCGAAGTTCGACGCGAATTCCAATCGCCTCCCAACTTTCTTTGATCGTCTCGGCGATAACACTATCCAGGGGATTCTCTTCATACAGCAGGGTCAGGCTCAAAGGCTCTTCTTCTTTACTGCGTTGATACTCGGGTGAGCCCGGGGATGCGCCTGCGGGTAATACCCAGCCCAACGACTCCAGGATGTTCGCGGCGCGTTGTGGATCGAATTGAACCGGCTGGAGGTTTTCCGCAAAGGACCACGTGCCCGGAAGTACAGGGCCGATGGGAATCAATCCCTGCCCGGAAAGCGCTTTGTCGATGATCCACTGCCGGTTGATGGCGAACTGCAATGCCTGCCGGAATTGCTTGTTGGCGAGGAACTCCTTTCCGGGGTTCTGCGTGTTCAGAAAGATGATGCCCAGATTGGGCAGTCTTGCCGTGTGCAGGTTGAGTTCCGGAGAGGCGAGAATCTGTGGGAGGATGTCCTCGTCGACGTTGGCGATTCCCTGAACTTCTCCATCGAGGAACGCGGTGAGAGATGCCGTGGAATCGATATAGGTGCGGAATTCGACGCGTTCGAGGTAGGGGCGTTGAGAGAAATACTCATCGAATGCCACGAGACTGACGCCGGTGATCTGCTCGTCTTGAACCAGGAAGCGATCGAAGCGAAACGGCCCCGTTCCAATCGGCTGAAGGTTGAAAGGGTGGTCGATTAAGTCTGTCGCGGATACGCCGCGAAGCAGATGGTCGGGCAGGAGACCGACGCTCAGATAATCCAGGAACGGCGCAAAGGGTTCGGGAAGTTGGAATTGCACCCGGCGATCGTCGAGGCGGATGATGTTGACCTGCTTCCAAAGGTCGTGTAAATCTTGTGGCCCCGGGTAGTCTTCGTCTTGGAATTTGGAAAATGTATAAATCACGTCGTCGGCCGTAACGGGCTCGCCGTCGTGCCACACGGCATTCTCGCGAATCGTGATTGTGTAGAGCGTCGCATCCGCCGTTACCGTCCATTGGGCGAGGTCCGGTACGGGGATCCCGCGATCGTCGAAACGGATCAAGCCGCTGAAGATAAGCCGATCGATGTCGCGGTCGACTTGATTGTAGACATCCAGGATCGGGTTGAGGCGCTGTATTTGACCGACGAGCGCTTCGATATACACGCCGCCAACAGCGGGTTGGGAGGAAATGATTTCGGTGTCTGGCGATTGTCCGACGAGCAATCCTATCACGAGGATTAAACCGCCGACCGCGATCAATAGTTGCCAGCGTACATTTCGCATGCTTGACTTAAACCTTGTTGGCTGTCCGGGTTTGGCGGAGTTGTTAGCCCACCAGGATTACGGTAATGATTGCAAGCAGGAAGAAGACGACGCTCATACCGATGGTGACGTTGAACAACAAGCGTTCAACGCCTCGGCGAGCATAGAAACTGGAACCCCCACTCATATCGGCTCCACCGCCAAGGCCGCCGAGACCCGCTCCTCGGCTTTGAAGAATGATGACGATGATTAAAGCGATGGACACGACGACCATTGCGAGATTGAGAAACGTCTCCACGCGCGATACCTCCTTGGAAGAATAGCGGCCGGATTATAGCAGATGGCTATCGGGTCGACAAGGTGTCAGTTAATTCGATTGCCCGATCGACGCTTTCAGATAGGTGTCGATGAAACCATCGAGATCGCCATCGAGCACAGCCGACGGATTGCCGACCTCGTAGTCGGTGCGATGGTCTTTTACCATTTGATAGGGATGCAGTATGTAGGAACGAATCTGGCTTCCCCATTCTGCCTTGACGTAATCGCCGCGTATCTCAGCGATTTCTTCTTCTTGCTGCCGTTGTTTCAGATCCATGAGTCTTGCACGCAGCACCCGCATGGCGTTCTCCTTGTTCTGCACCTGCGAGCGTTCGTTTTGGCAGGTCACCACGATGCCGGTGGGGAGATGCGTGATTCGAATTGCGGTTTCATTCTTCTGTACGTTTTGTCCACCCGCGCCGGCGGAACGATAGGTGTCGATGCGCAGATCGTTCGGATCGATTACGATATCGTCCTCGGCTTCGACTTGCGGGAGCACCTCCACCAGGGCAAAGGACGTATGTCTGCGGTGCGAGGAATCAAAGGGCGAGATACGCACGAGGCGGTGGACTCCCTTCTCGGAACGCAGGTAGCCGTAAGCATATTCGCCGTCGATCGTCAGCGTGGCGCTCTTGATTCCCGCTTCCTCTCCATCACTCTGGTCGATGATATCGACGTCGAAGCCGTGGCGTTCCGACCAGCGCAGGTACATGCGCAGGAGCATTTGCGCCCAATCTTGAGAATCCGTTCCTCCGGCTCCGGCGTGGATGGCGAGAATGGCGCTGTCTCGATCGTAGGGTCCGGACAACTGTGCCTGCGTCTCTTTGCGTTCGAGTTCCTGCAGCAGTTCGTCGCGTTCCTGTTCGATGTCCGCACGTAGATCTTCATCCCCCAGCGAGGCGAGCTCGAGGGCGTCCCTGGCGCGCTGTTGGAACGCCTGCCAGTCGTCCACGTAGTCGCGGAGCTGCGCGGTCTTCTTCATGATCTTTTGCGCGTGTTCCGGGTTGTCCCAGAGCGAGGGGTCTTCAGCAGCCCGCTCGAGTTTCGCTAATTCTTCTTCGCGTGCTGCGAAGTCAAAGACGCACCATTAATTCTTGAATTCGCTGCTGAATGTCTTCGAGTTCTGATTTCAAATCATCCATCGGTCAAGTATCCTCTTCTGGCATTATGCCATGTCTGTCCAGAGTCGAACAGTGCTCGAATTGTGTGAAGCGCACCCGGATACGACGTTCTCATTCGGGCAGTATGCTGTCGATGAATGCGTCGCAGTCGAAACGTTCGAGCGCTTGCACATACTCTCCGGTACCCACGTATTGGATCGGCAGTCCGATTTTACTCGAAACGGCAAAGGCGACGCCGCCTTTGGCGGAATTATCCAATTTCGCCAGGATCAACGCCGTCAAGTCGACCGCAGCGGAAAACGCCTTCGCCTGCGATAATCCGTTCTGACCCGTCGTGGCGTCGAGTACGAGCAGCGTCTCGTGAGGTCCTCGCGGGACCACTTTTCCGGCGACGCGCTGGATCTTCTTCAACTCCTGCATCAGGTTGTGCTCCGTGTGCATCCTGCCCGAAGTGTCGACGATGACCACGTCCACACCACGCGAACTCGCGGCGCTGCAGGCGTCGAAAACGACGGCGCCGGGATCGCTGCCGGGCTGCCCACAGATGACGTCGACGTTCAAGCGCCGTCCCCACACCTGGAGCTGCTCGCTCGCAGCGGCCCGGTAGGTGTCGGCGGCGGCGAGCAGGACGGAACGACCGCGCGCCAGCCAGCGGTGTGCGATCTTCGCCGCGCAGGTCGTTTTCCCTGACCCGTTTACGCCCACGAGCATGATGACGTGAGGGTTTCCCAGAAGGTCTTCGCTGGGAACCGGTTTCAGTTGTGCCCGTAATGCGCTTCGAAGACGGTCTTCGACCTGAGCGCCTTTCGTCAGACCCTCTTTGCGGCTCGCTTTTTTCAGGTCGTCCAGCAGCATCGTTGTCGTTTCGACGCCCACGTCCGCACGCAGGAGCATCTCCTCCAGCAGCTCCCAGAACGCGTCGTCCAGTTCGCTCGTCCCGAACAACGCCGCCAGACGGCCCAGGGCGGTCTGACGGGTCTTCTGCAGGGTTTGGCGCCAGGTCTTGGTTTCTTCCATCCGCTCATTATACCAACGACGCCTGAGCGGGTTGGAGGGGCGTTTTTCCGGTTGGGGATTTCGCGAGGATATTTTCGGACGTCCTGGACGCCGTATCTCTTCGCATAGCCATATACGTCGCTCGGTATTCTAGGATGAAAAATGCCCGTGATCCGGGATGAACCTCTCGCTCACGGGCATCTTAAGGCTGGGGGTCGAGGATTCGAACCTCGGCTGACGGATTCAGAGTCCGCTGTCCTACCACTAGACGAACCCCCAAAGCAAATGGCATTTTACCATAGGCGTTTTGGCTGGTCTACGCATGCTCGAGATTAACGCGCAGGAGCAGGGCGGTAAAGATTATGCTATTGACTCCAGCAGGGCCACAGCCTTCCGGATGCGCTTGATCACCTTCTCTTTGCCGATGATGGCCATACTCTCGATGAGCGGTGGGCTCACTTTTTGCCCTGTGACGGCGATGCGCAGAATGCCGAACAACTGCCCGACCTTCAAACCCAACGAATCCGCCAGGGCGCGCAGCTTTTCTTCCAGCCGTTCGACTTCGAACGACGTTATCGCCTCGATCGTCTCGAGTGCCGCCTGCGCCGCTTCCGCCGATTGGGCGGCGTCCATCTTTTTACCGACCAGCTCCTGCGCTTCGACCTCCACGTTTTCGTGAAAGAAGAATCCCGCCATGGGGATCGCTTCGTCCAGCGTGCGGATTCGCTCCTGGATGATCGCGGCGATCGCCTGAAGACGGTCTTCGTCGACCTCGTACCCTTCCGCTTCGAAGTAGGGACGAATTCGTTCGCTCAGCTCTGCGGTGGGCAGAGCGCGGATGTGCAGGCCGTTGAAATGGTCGAGTTTACCGTAATTCACGGCGGCCGGGCTGGGGTTGAGTTTCTCCAGGCTGAATTTCTCGATTAAATCCTGCATGCTGAAATATTCCGTGTGATCGTCGTACGACCAGCCCATGAGCGCGATCCAGTTGACCAGCGCTTCCGGGAGGTACCCCTCGTCGCGCAGTTCGGAGACGTAGATCCCCTTCACGCCGGCCTGGCGCTTGCTCATCTTTCCCTTTCCGCTGGGATTGAGGAAAACGGAAAGGTGCACCCAAACCGGCTGTTCCCATCCGAAGGCTTGATAGACCATCACGTGCAGGGGAAACGTGGGCAGCCACTCCGATCCGCGGAAGACGTGGGTGATGCCCATCAAGTGGTCGTCGACCATCGCCGCCAGGTGATAGACCGGCAGGCCGTCCGATTTGAGCAGGATGTAATCATCCAGGCTGGCGTTTTCGACGCTGATTTCGCCGCGCAGGAAATCGACCGCCGTGGTCGTTCCTTCCAGCGGCGTCTTGAAGCGCACGACGTGCGATTCGCCTGTTTCGACTCTGGACTCGGCTTCTTCAAGACTCAATTGGCGGCAGAGACGGTCGTAACGCGGAGGCTCCTTACGGGACTGCTGTTCCTGGCGGACTTGCGCCAGGCGTTTCGGGGAGCAGAAGCAGTAGTAGGCATGCCCGCTGCGGATGAGTTCTTCGGCGTGAGTCTTATAGATGTCCGTCCGTTCGGATTGGCGGTAGGGCGCATTGGGTCCACCCACGTCGGGCCCCTCGTCCCATCGAATCCCAAGCCAGTGGAGTGATTCCACCATTTCCTCTTCCGCTTGGGGATCGAACCGTTTGCGGTCGGTGTCCTCGATGCGCAGGATGAACTGGCCTCGTTGCTGCCGGGCGAGCAGGTAGTTGTAGAGTGCCGTGCGGCCGCCGCCGAGGTGAAAGTGTCCCGTCGGCGAAGGCGCAAAACGGACACGAACGGGTTTTGAAGATGTCATGTACCTTCCCTGATGAATGCTGAAATTAGAGCTCGATTTTCTTGTGGCGCAGGATCACGCTCTCCACGAGCCCGATGCCCAGGAGGCTCGTCAGCAGTGAGGATCCACCGTAGCTGAAGAACGGCAGTGGGAGGCCGGATACGGGGAAAATATTCAAATTCACACCGATGTTGAAAGCGCCCTGGAAGAATAGAAGGATCGCTATGCCGTAACAGATCAAGGCGCCGAACGTGTCGCGGGCCATGTGCGCCGCGCGCAGGCAGCGAAAGATGATGAACATGAACAGCAGCAGGAAGACCACCGCGCCGACGAAGCCGAATTCCTCCGACATGGCGGAAAAGATGAAATCCGTATGCCGGACCTTCAAGAAACGCAGTTGAACCTGGGTACCGTTGCCGTACCCTTTGCCGGAAAAGCCGCCGGAACCGATGGCGATGCGGGCCTGATTCACGTTGTAGGTCGCGCCGTAATTCGCTTCCGGATCGGGGAAGAGAAACGTGACTACGCGAGCTTGCTGGTAGGGCTGGAGCATGGGCCAGGCGAGAATCGGCAGGAGCAAAACGATCGTAACCAGTATGGCGATGTGCCGGTACCGCATCCCGCCGGCCCAGATCAACGCTGCCCAAATAACGCCGAGGACGATGGCGGTGCTCAAATCCGGTTGAATGAACACGAGCAGTGCAGGCAATCCGACCAGAGCCAGGCTGCGCACGATCGTGCCGACTTGATCGAGTTTGTCTTGGTTGCGGGCGATGAAGCTGGCCAGCACCAGGATCATGAAAATCTTGGCCAATTCGGAGGGCTGCACGGTTGTCGTGCCGACTCGGAACCAGCGAGCGGATCCGAATCCGACGACGCCGGCCGCAGCGATCAACCCAAGCAGCGCGATCGTGAGGATGTATATCGGGCGGGCGAGCGTCGACCAGAAACGGTAATCGATCGCCGCGGTCAAAAGGACCACGACGAAACCGACGGTAGCGAAAAGCGTCTGGCGCGAGGGGCTGTCTGCCAATTCCTGATTTCGGGCGATCGCCGAACTGATCATGGCGATACCGGCGATCGTGAGCACCGCGACCGCGGCAAGAAGCCAAACATCAAAATGTCGCCAAATACGGGTTTGACGCATACCTTATCTTGACCTTCCGCGTCGAGAAGGAGCAGGGGTTAAGGGGATGTCTGCGACGAGGCGTTGCTGTTCCCGGTCGCGCGTGAGGGTTACGCGGACCAAATGTTTATCAATCTCGACGTGTCTGGATATCACATCGATGAGTTCGTCCTTGAGTGCTTCCAATCGATTCGGCGAGAGTCCCGCTCTGTCGTGCACGAGAACGAGTTTGAGGCGTTCCTTGGCAGTCTGCGCACTGCTGCGTCGTCCGAATCGCAATTGGTTTCTGAGGCTCATCCTTCGCCTCCCGATTTAACGAGGCGGGATAAGCGTCCAAAGAAACCATCCTGCTCCTCCAACGCCTCGAATGGAACGTTCTCACCGTTCAAGCGCCGTGCGATGTTGCGAAATGCTCCGCCGGCTTTGCTGCGCGGATCCAGCACCACCGCCAGACCCTTGTTGGCGGCGACGATGACCGACTCGTCGTCCGGTACGACTCCCACCAATTCGATGGCCAGGACGTCGAGAACGTCATCCGTGCCCAACATATCGCCGCGCTTGATCATCTCAGGCTTGACCCGATTGATGATCAGCCTGCCCGGCCCTTTGTCTTCCGCCTCGACCAGGCCAATAATGCGGTCGGCGTCACGCACGGCGGAAACCTCAGGGTTGGTGATGATCACCACGATGTCCGCCGGGGCGATGGCGTTTCGAAAACCGCGTTCGATACCGGCCGGTGAGTCGATCAATATCCAGTCGTAATCCGCGCGCAGTTCATCCGTCAGGCGGATCATGTCCTGGGGTGAAACCGCAGTTTTATCCCGGGTTTGAGCGGCGGGTATGAGATAGAACTCCTCGAGGCGTTTATCCCGGATCATCGCCTGGCGGAGCTTGCAGCGGCCCTCGACGACGTCAACCAGGTCGTAGACGATGCGGTTTTCGAGTCCCATGACGACATCCAGATTTCGCAGTCCAATGTCGGCATCGATGCAAACTACGCTCAATCCCATTTCGGCCAAGGCAGCGCCGATGTTTGCGGTGGCGGTCGTTTTACCAACGCCGCCTTTTCCGGAAGTGATTGTTGCTATCTTACCGCTCATACACCAACTCCGTGTTCAATTTGCCGAAAATGGTCATCTCGCTTGCCAGGGCTCGGCGACCAATTGTCCTTCTCGAATACAGGCGATCTCCGGCATTGTTTTCGACCTACGGCCGGGGGAGACGGCGATCTGTCCCGCGATACGCAGTTGTGTCGGTGAAAGATCGAGCGCACAAACCGTGGCGCTTTCGTCTCCGCTGGCGCCGGCATGAACCGTGCCACGCAGCCGTCCCCATACGATCACGTGCCCGCCGGCGACGATCTCCGCACCTGGATTGACGTCGCCCAGTACGACGACGTGGCCGGCGTAGCGGATATTATGCCCGGAACGCAGCGTTCGTTCTACGAGCACCGCTTCTTCGCCTTGCAATCGTGATTCGAGTGGAAGTTCGTCATCCCTCTCGGTGTGTGATGGCTTGGATAACTCCAATTCCAGGCCAAGATCGGCGGCAGCGCCCCGGGTCGCAGCGGAAGTCGTTAGAATCGCCCAGAGGGTAATTTCCTCCTCCGCAAGCACGTCGCGCAAACGACCGAGTTCTGCAGCACTCAGTTCCCGGTCTTCAATTTGAAGGGCAAGACGAGCACCGCGAAAGAAATCCGCTTGTTCTTGAACGGTCTCGAGCAAATTCGGCAGCACCTCTACCCAATCACCCTCAGGAACGGTGATCAGAAGACCATCCCGGACCCCTTTAATCGCCAGCGGTGTGTTCATAGCCCGTTCGATTGGCGATTATAGCACGCGTTCGGAACGAATGCGACAGGCGGAACGCTGTGGACGCGCACCAGGTGGGCAAACCTCGGCAAATGCTATTCGACCAGGGCGACGTCGATCGCTTTGAGTGAAAAATAGGCGTCCATGACCTGCTTGACGATCGGGCCTGCGGTGATGGCGCCTTCGCCGCCGTTGTAAACGAAGGCAACCACTGCGATCTCGGGATTCTCGAAAGGAGCGTATGCGGTGTACCAGGAATGGGTCGGCCAGGCGCCTGGTTTACATAATCCCATGTTGTAGGCAACGGTGTCGCAAAATTCTCCCGTACCGGTTTTCCCGGCAGAAGAGATATTCTCCAGGTCGGCATAGCCGTGTGCGGTACCTTCCGTGACCACCATGCGCATACCTTGCTGCGCCAGCTCAAGCACTTGTGGATCGACGATGATATCCGGGGATAGCATTCCCTGATCTCGCCGTTCATCGATGATGAATTGGCGTAGTTCGGGTGGAAGTGTAGGACAGTCGGCGCCGATCTCGTCCAGGGGCGTGATGAAGTCGTCACCGATGTCCCAGAGTACACAAGGATCGTAATGGGAAATCACGTTGCCCTCACCATCGAGCACCTCCTTGATCACGTGGGGCCACATGACTTTACCCCCGTTGGCGATCGTGACGATCGAAGTGAGAACCTGCAGGGGAGTCGCAGCGACGAAACCCTGTCCAACGACGGTGTTGTAGGTATCGCCCGTCGACCAACCTTCACCAAGATTGATGCGTTTCCAGTCTTCGTTGGGAATCAAGCCACCGACTTCTCCGGGCAGATCGATACCCAGGGGAGCGCCGTAGCCAAGTGCGGGTGCGTAGCGATTGATCCCCGAGACGCCAAGCCCCTCTTCGACCTCGCCCGGGAATCCACCGCCGATTTTGTAAAAATAAACGTTGCAGGAGAAGGCAATCCCGTGGACGAAATCCACGAGACCGTGGCCGTCTTCCTTCCAACAGACGAAATCTTTCGCCTTCCCCGGGTCGTTGGGAAAGTAGCGGTTGGTGATGGTGATCTTCCCGGGGTCGTTGAGCTGTTGCTCGGGGGTTATCACGCCTTCATTGAGCGCGCCAACGGCGGTGACCATCTTGAACGATGATCCCGGCGGAAATACATCGGCGATGGCGTGATTCACGAGCGGTTTTCCACGATCGTCCTGTACCAGTTGGAAGTAGTAGTCTTCCGGGATGTAGCGGGCGAACCGATTGTTCTCGTAGGTGGGTAGCGAAACCATGGCGAGGATATCGCCCGTACGCGGATCCATGGCGATGACGACGCCGATGGGTGTTCGCTCTTCGCCCGCGTAGCGGTTGATGAATTCCATCCGGTTTCTGAGAGCTGCATCGGCGGAAGCCTGCAGACGCGTGTCGATGGTCAGCCGGAGATTGTTGCCGGGAATCGGTTGGGTGACTTCTCCGACCTCCCGCAATTGTCGTCCGGCGACATCGATTTCGACCTGCTTGACGCCGTTTTGGCCGGCCAGGATTTCTTGATACATGCCGAAGTAAACGCCTTGAAAGTCGCCCTGGTCGATCACCGATCCGAAACCGAATTCGAGGCCGGCGTAGCCGATCTTGTCACGACCGGCGACGAAACCCTTTTCGGTGTAATAAGGCTCGAAGATCGCCGGAATCGGACCCAGGTAGCCGATCAACGCCGAGGTCAATGCGCCGGTGGTGTAATCCCGCACGGGGGAAATCTCGATTCCCACGCCAGGCAGGTCGATCGATTCTTCACGCAATATCCGCGCGGCCGTCTCGTCGATGTCGCAGGCGATGGGCCAGGCATCGTAGGGGCTGTTGGTGAGTCCCTCCTCGACGAACTGTCGAATTCCACGGCCGGGAACGCATCGTGCCGCCGGAGGTCCTTCCTGGTCGATCGGCACTCCTGTGATTTCGGATAATCGTAGGTAGATGGCTTCGACTTCCGCGTTGCTGTCAGGGAGCAGAGCGGGCGTGATGACCACGTTGAACGACGGAATATTCCGTACCAGTTGGAAACCATTGCGATCGTAGATGATGCCTCGTGCGGCAGGGGAGTTCACGGTTTCAAAGCGGTTATCGTCCGCTTGTGCCCGGTACGTTTCGCCTTCGACGATTTGCAGGGTAAACAAACGGACGAAGAAGAAAGCGAATGTGATCAGGATGATGAGGTATGAAAGGCGAATCCTGGATCTGGGAATATGGGAATCATTACCGATGGACATGCTTCAACCGCCTTAGAGCTCGACCTCTTGTGGGTAAAGACGATAATGCAAGGCCGAAGCAAGTTGAGATGCCGGAAGCGCGATGAGGACGTTTAAGAATGTACTGGGCAGGATGATACGACGGAATACGTACGCAAACGAAACGTCTTGTACGAGGATCATGACCGCGAACGTAGACAGAATGTGATAGGTCAGCGATGCTACCAACATGACTCCCAACGGCATCAAAAAATGTGCCTCCCAAAAACGTCCTTCCAAGAAGGATACCAGAAACGTGACGATGAGGAGGATAAGTGCGTTCATTCCAAAGGGCAACCCGGAAAGCAAGTCGAGTGCAAAGCCGCCGATCACAGCCCACACCATAGCCTGCTCGCTCCGTCGTGTGAGACTCCATGCGATAACGGCTACAAGCACCAGGTCAGCCCGGCCATCCAGCAACTGGAAATACCCCATCAGCACCGATTGGAGAATAGCGAGTAAACTCAACAAGGGGACACCAACTATGTAGGACATCGGCGGTCTCTCACGGTGCGGTCAGTTCGAGGGGGATGGGTTGGAAGTTTGTGATGACCAATACGATGTGCAGCGAGTCGAAATCGACGCTCGGCTGCACGCCCGCTTGTTGGAATAGTTCGTAGTCACGGCGCCTGACGTTTATGATCTGGCCGACAGGGATGTCGGCGGGGTAATTGTTGCCCAATCCGGAGGTGAGCACCAACTCTCCGACGGTGACTTCAGTGTTCTGATCGATCAAATCCACCGACAGCTCTCCGTTGAATTCCGCCACCAATACACCATCCGTCCTTGCAAGCTGCAGCGTGACGTTGACCGCAGCTTCAGGGTCCGTGATCAATTGGACGCGCGATGCCGTGGGGAATACCTCGGCGATGCGTCCCACCAAGCCTCGTTCCGTAACCACCGGCATTCCCTGGCTCAGGTTCGAATCCGAGCCGCGGTCGATCCAGATCGAACGGATGAAAGGGCTGGGATCGCGGCCGATCACGTTCGCAGCGATCGAGCGGCTCTCCGGTTGAGAACGGGCATAGTTCAGCAGTGAGGCGAGGATTTCGGCTTCTGCTGCCTGTTCACGCAGGCCGATGATTTCCTGTTCCAACCGAGCAACCTCGCTCTGCAGCCGGGAAACCTCCGCCTGCAGGGAGGCGACGTCGCGCGGCGCGGTCAGCGTGTCGTGAATGGCGGATACGCGCAGAGCGATCCACGCTTGCACTGCATTGATTGGGCGCGACAAGAAATCCCGCACGGGGGTGAAATAACCACCAATGCTGAGGAACATGATTCCGATCGTAATCAGTGCCAACGTTCCGGCGACGAGTAAACGAGAATTTGATCGATTCATCAGACTTTTCTACGGAATATCGAGCCTCGACTGAGAAGGTTACGCCTTCTGCTGTCGACGGTCAAGACCGACGAGGAACTGACCCATGTGATCGAGGTCTTCTAACACCAGGCCGGCACCTCGGGCTACACATGTCATTGGGTCTTCTGCATTCCAAACGCGCATGCGCAGTTCGGTCGAGAGGCGTTCGGTCAGGTTTTGAAGTTGTGAAGTTCCACCGGCTAGACAGATACCATCTTCCATCAGGTCGGAAATCAACTCGGGCGGGATTTCGTCCAGGGCATCCCGCATGGTTTCAACGATGATGTTCACGGATCCGGACAGCGCTTCGCGGATCTCGACGGACGATATTTCGACGGCTTCAGGAAGGCCGCGCACCAGGTTGCGTCCGCGGACGCTCATCGTTTTTTCTTCTTTGAGGGGGTAGGCAGAGCCGATGTTGATTTTCAATTGCTCGGCCATACGCTCTCCGATGAGCAGGTTGTATTTGTTGCGGATGTAGTTCACGATGTCCTGATCCATCTCATCACCGGCAACCCGCAAGGAACGTGAGACGATGATTCCGCCCATAGTAAAGACGGCGAGTTCGGTCGTGCCGCCTCCGATGTCGACGATCATCGATCCACGCACCTCACCGATCGGAAGCCGAGCACCGAGGGCTGCGGCAGTCGGTTCTTCGATCAGCAACGTCTCTCGCGCGCCGGCAGCCATAGCAGCGTCGTAAACGGCGCGCTTTTCGACTTCCGTGGCACCGCTGGGAATGCCGACGACTACCCTGGGTCTAGGCACGGGAGAGATGCTTTGTTCGTGGGCTTTGGCGATGAAATATTCCAGCATCCGCTCGGTGATCTCGAATTCCGAAATTACGCCGTCCCGCAACGGACGAATCACGACCACGTTGGCCGGTGTTCGCCCAACCATTTGCTTGGCTTCTGCGCCGATCGCCAGGGGGCGCTTGGTTTTCTTCTCGATGGCGACCCAGGAAGGCTCGTTGATGACGATGCCTTTGCCGCGCACATTAACGAGCGTGTTCGCTGTCCCAAGGTCGATTCCGATGTCGAGAGAAAAGAGTCCAAGCAGCCAGTTCAGGGGGTTTAATGCCACAATTCGAGTACCTCCGTGCGGCCAGTTCCAGATTATAGCACAGACAAGTTTAACCTTTTGCCACATCGCTGTCTATAGTTATGTAAAACGATATCCATACGCTAGTGCTACGATGCTATAATCGCCTGGATATGGACGTCTGCCGGCAAATCGCTCTTTTCATCGGTCAGGAAGAGCTGCTCAACGACAACCAGCCGTTCGTGGCTGCAGTCTCTGGCGGGGCGGACAGCCTATGCCTGCTGCATTGCCTGCACCGTCTGAATTATCGTCCCATCGTGGCTCATCTCGATCACCAACTGCGGGAGGAAGGCGATTCGGAGGCTCAATTTGTCCGCCAGACTGCGGCGCAGCTCGGATTGGAATGCGTGACCGAGAAAGCCGACGTGGCCGCTTTCGCCGAACGCGGGGCATCGCTCGAGGAAGCCGCCCGGATCCTGCGCTATCGCTTCTTGGTTCGAGTCGCCCGGAGCCACAGCGTGAACGTCATCGCCACGGGGCATACTGCTGACGATCAGGCAGAGACGGTCTTGATGCATTTCCTGCGCGGCGCCGGACCTTCGGGTCTGCGCGGCATGCTTCCCCGGACGGCCCTAAGCAATTGGGTCGGTATTACAGACGATGGGGGTGATCTGTCGCTGGTACGGCCGCTTCTCTGCTTGACACACCGACAGACGCTGGACTACTGTGAATCCCAGGGTTTGTCGCCAATTCTGGATGCTTCGAATCTCGATCCCGCATTTTATCGAAATCGGTTGCGGCATCATCTCCTGCCGATCCTGGAAAACTACAATCCGGAGATCCGCAACGTGTTGAACCGTACTGCCCAGGTGATGGCGGCGGAAGCCGCCTGGCTTGCGGATGCGGTCCAGGGACATTGGGCGTCGATTGTAAGTCCACAAGGGGTTAATGCGCTTGCGTTGCGTACGGCAGCTTTTCTGAATCTGCCGCTTGCGCTGCAGCGAGCGGTCATGCGTGAGATGATCTTCAGGCTGAAACCCAAGTCGCGCGACGTGGGCTTCGAAATCGTAGAGCGCGCCTGCCGTTTCGTGCAAGCGAAAGAAAGGGGCAAGCGGATTTATCTGGCCGGAAATCTGGTTTTGACGCGCTTTGCGGATACGTTCCTCCTCTTCGATGGTGACACGCAGATGGCGTTTTCTGAGTATCCACAAACCATTTCCGCATCGCATAAAGAGCTTCCCATTCCCGGGAAAGTGGAACTCGCCAGTGGATGGACGCTGGACGCGATGAACATGTCCCTGACCCAAGAACTGCGGGGAACGATTTATAGCGACGAAGCCGGAAGAACGGCGGCGATGGACGCCTCGAAAGTCGACGCGCCGCTCGTTATTCGCAGGCGAATACCCGGCGACCGCATCCGACCGCTCGGCATGAGAGGATCGCTGAAGGTAGCAGACCTCTTTGTCAACTGCCGCATCCCACGCATGGTGCGAGACCGGTGGCCTCTGGTCACCGGAGCGGAAAAAGTGCTCTGGGTCGCGGGATTGCGAATGTCGGATGACGTACGACTCACAAAGCAGACGGAAGAAGTCATCATGCTTCGATTGCTCGATCCCTTTCAGGATGGGGGCAATTCCTTCGCTGCTGAAAGGTAAAATCTTGACTGGGATTCTGGGCACAACTATAATCTCGCCAAATTGGAAGAGCAGTATTTGGGTTTCGAGTGATTCCCGAGACCACGAAGAGGAGGTTCTCCGTCACGAGGCGGGGCCGACCCGGAAGAACCCGGGGAAAATCGAAGCTACAGCGGATGCCTCTGAAACCCGCTGCAGACTCAATTACTTCCTTCCGAGAAAACGATGGTCTACAACTGAACGGCGAAAGATGGGACGGACTCTCCGTCGTGGCCAGGTAATTAACGGCCGTCAACGGCGATGCCGGGAGTACCTGGAAGATCATGGAAGGGCGATATAAAGATCCAACCCCAAGGCACGCCATGCGTGCCTTATTATTTGACTTTCCTTTCTTGTCGGTGAAAGGAGAAACTTCGCACGGCGACCGGTGTGAACTCATACTTGTCCCGACCGCGATTGAGTTCTAAAGCAATCTTAAGGAGGAAGAAAATGGTGAAAGAAGTATTGAAAAAGGTGAAGGAGGACAACGTCAAATACGTATGTCTGCAGTTCACCGACGTGACCGGGGCGGTCAAGAGTGTGGATATTCCTGCTTCCCGCGTCGAGAAGGCGCTGAAGGAGGGGGTTTGGTTCGACGGCTCGTCGGTGCACGGCTTTGCACGCATCCAGGAGAGCGACATGCGCCTTGTGCCCGATGCGGATACGTACGCAGTGCTGCCATGGTCACAACCCGAACGGCGGAGAGCCCGCCTTTTCTGTGACATCTATCAGCCGGACGGATCGTTATTCCCCGGCGATCCTCGGGGGGTCCTTAAAGGGATGCTGCAGCGGATTGAGGACCGGGGTTGGAAAGCCAACATGGGACCGGAGCCTGAATTCTTCCTGCTGCGCCGTAACGGCCAGGAGAGCATCCATCCCGTGCCCCACGATGTCGGTGGCTACTTCGACTTCTCTGCCAGCGATGAAGCCCAACGCGTTCGCACCGAGTTGATGCTTGGATTGTCGAGCATGGGACTGGAAGTTGAGATGGGCCACCACGAGGTCGCTCTCGGACAGCATGAGATCGATTTTCGATTCGCCGACGCATTACATGCCGCGGACAACGTCGTTACATTGAAATATACGATCCGCGCGCTTGCAGCGAAGTACGGCCTGATCGCCACCTTCATGCCCAAACCGATCTTCGGCATCAACGGTTCCGGGATGCACACCCATCAGTCGATATTTTCTACGAAGGGAGAGAATCTTTTCTTCGACGAAAATGATGAATACATGCTTTCCCCCATCGCCTACGGATACATCGCGGGACAGATCAAGCACGCACGAGCATTGGCCGGAATCGTTGCGCCCACGGTGAATTCCTATAAACGCATCGTGCCCGGCTATGAAGCGCCGGTTTATGTTTGCTGGGCGCAGATAAACCGCTCGGCGATGATCCGCATTCCAAAATATTCGGGTCAGGCCAGCTCGATACGCGCCGAGCTGCGTTTCCCGGATCCGACGTGCAATCCGTATCTCGCTTTCGCCTGCATGCTGGCTGCCGGGTTGGATGGTATCGAACGAAAACTCGAATGCCCTGAGCCGGTCAACAACGTGAACATCTACGAAATGTCGCCGGAAGAGTTGGCTGCCAGGAACGTCGGCCAATTGCCCGGTTCCCTGGGGGAAGCGCTGGATGAGCTGGATAAAGATGAGGTATTGAAAGATACTCTCGGAGAAGAAGCCTACGAGGCGTTCGTGCGCGCAAAGCGCGCAGAGTGGGATGAATTCCGCATCAAAGTCATGGATTGGGAAGTCGAATACTATTTGGAGACGGCGTAGTTATTCGGGCATCTTTCGTTGATGCGAGACGAGGTTGAGGGCTACTAGAACCGCAGGGGATTGAAATTCGTCCCACGATCGAAGAAGTCTTCACCCTCGGCTCGTTTGAGTGCGTTGACGATCAAGTAGGTCAACGGAGTCGCCAAAGCTTCGTAGCTGCTCTTGAAAAGCCATTGGCTTACGATCATGCCGATCAATACGGAAGACGGGAGGGCGTAGAAAGCGATGCTGATGAAGATCGCCGAGTCGATGCCCTCTCCCACGAGGGTCGAAGCGATCGTTCGAATCCAGAGGAAGCGGCCCTCTGTGGTCAACTTGAGCCGTGCAAGGACGAGGGAGTTGAGAAATTCACCGGCAAGGTAGGCCAGAAAAGAAGCAAGCAGCAGCCGTGGGGTAAAGCCCAGGATCGCCCGATAGGCGTGGGATGCTTCCTGGGCGTCGGGGTAGGCGCCGGCCGTCCAAATCGGATCGGCAGGGAGTAGGCCTCCAATCCATATCGCAATCACAGCCAGAAGGTTGCACCCAAATCCGATCCATATCGCCTGCCGGGCTCGGGCGTAGCCGTACACTTCGGTAAGAACGTCGCCGAAGATATAGGCGACGGGAAAGAGGATCACCGCAGCGGGCAGGGTCAGGTTGAGGACGGTGAACAGCTTCACGGCGATGATGTTCGAGATGATCAAGGTCGTGACGAAAACCGCAAGTACGGTCGGATACCAACGATAAGCACGCATTTTAGCCCAATTCCCCCCGCGTCCCGTGTTCGCAATCCACGGTGATGGCGATACCGCCGCGGATGTTGAATTCGCCGACCACACGACACCAATGAGGATCCAGAGCTTCGACGAGATCGTCCAGAATCGTGTTGGCCACGTGCTCGTGAAAGATCCCTTCATCCCGGTAGGACCACAGGTATAGCTTGAAAGACTTGGATTCGAGAATTTTGTCATTGGGGACGTATTCGACGTGAATCACGGCGAAGTCGGGTTGACCCGTCGCTGGGCATAAACAGGTGAACTCTTCCGATTCCAGCCGTACCAAGTAGCGGCGGTTGGGATGACGATTGGGGAACGTCTCCAGACGTCTGCTCGGTTTTGAACCTTTCCCGAGCAGCGTGAGTCCCTCCAGATCTTTAGCGTCCGTCATGTGTGCCTCCCTTCAATGGTTCGGGGCTGTCGGCTGCGTATTTGCTCCCACATGCGGCAGTAGGTGCATGTGTCCGGCGCCGTTGTCGGCTGCCCGCAGGATTGGCAAGTCCGAAGTTCACGGGAATCATCGGAATCACCATCGGCGAGGAAACCGGATTCTTTCGCTTGCAAGAAGGAGAGCAAGAAGGACAGTTTCGCACCCGGCCGTCTGTTTTCCATGGTATTGAGCAGTTCCTTGTAATAGAGTGATGTCGCCCCCGTCGCGTGAGGACATTCTTCGTAGATGTATTCGATTCCCCGCAGGAGTGCATAAGCAGCCGTCTCCCGTTCGTAAAATCGGAAGAACGGTTTGGCTTTACGCACCAATCCGGATTTGGCTTCGAGAAGCGGACTTTGCCGGGTGAGGTATCCGGTCGCCCAATTTATTGTGTTGCCGAACAGTACTGCAGCTTCGTCGTCCAGATTGTGGCCCGTAACGAGCACGTCATAATTCTGCTCGCGGGCGACACGATTGAGGACATGTCGTTTGGTGAGACCACACACGGAACACGGCCTGCCTTGTCCCCGCAAGGTCCGGCGGGAAGCTTCCGGGATCGTGAAACCCTCCAACGAGTCGATAGCAACGACCTGCAGATGCAGCTTGTTGGCTTCCGCAAAATCCTCTGCAATCCGCTGGGATTTTGAGGAATAATGCGCTCCATCGTCGATGCCCAGGTTGATGTAAAGACCATCGGCATGGTATCCCAGGCGGGCGAGAACGTCCCAGAGGCTCAAGGAGTCCTTTCCGCCGGAGACGGCGACAAGGATTCGATCATCATTTGTAAACATCCCATATTTTTCGATGAAACGTTGCGTTTGCTGCGGAATCCAATCGAGGAAATGCTGTTCGCACAAGCCCAGCTTGTGTTGTCGCATGTTGATTACGGCTTTCTTGCCGCATTTTCGACAATTCATGGCTGTCTATCGATCCAATGGGAACTATTCGCGATTGGAACCGCCCGAAATCACCGCGATCAGGCGGATTTCCTCACCCTCTGTGAGAATCTCGTCGTCCGTGATGAGTTCCCCATTTCTGGTTATGAGAACCGTCTCGGGCAGCACGTTGATTTTCTTCAGTGCGTCTCGAGCTGTCATGCCTGCCCGTACTTCGTATACAGCGTCGCGCAATTTGATGGATACCGGCATGTTGAACCCGATACCTCCTGGATTGTACCCAGCCGTCCGGGGCCAGTCAATGAACGTCGAATTCGGTGGCGGAAAGGACGCGTTGGACCGAGTTGGGACAGCTTATACTTTGGCCGCCGATCGTTGTTCTTCTGTATACATGGCGTTAAAAGCGGCGATGGCGATCGCCAGCATATCATCATCTGGCTCGGCCGTCGTCATGTTCTGCAGCCATAGATTTGGGGCCATGAGGATTTTCGCCAGGGTATGATTGCGCAATCTTCCCGTGAAACGGATGTACTCATAGGCCAGCGAAGCGAGTAAGGGGAGCAGCACCAGACGGCTTATAATTCGGGTGTGCATCGGCAAGGGGCCGATGGCGCTGAAAAGCAGTATCGAAAATACAAACACGGTGAGCAGGAAGGCCGTTCCACAGCGGGGATGTTGGCGTGAGTAAGGCCGAACGCCTTCTACATTCAATTCGGCGCCATCTTCGAATGCGTTGATCGTTTTATGTTCTGCGCCATGATACATGTACACGCGTCGAATGTCCGCAACGCGGCGTATGGCTACGAGGTACGCAAACAGCAATCCGAGGCGCACGAAACCCTCGAGCAGATTGGATTGCCAGGCGTTCCAGGCAAGGAATCGTTCCGCCAGATAAGCAATTCCGATCGGCAGGAGCATGAATACAGCTACGGCGAAGAGCAGCGAGGGAATAAGCGTGAGGGCGAGCATCCTTCCTTCGATCTTCTCATTTTCCGGCGCTTGAATGTTCGCTGAAAATACGAGCGCCCGAATGCCGAGAGCGAGCGCGTCCCAGAGCGTGATCAAACCGCGGACGAACGGCATTTGTGCAATCCTGCTTTGATAAATCCTGCCGAGTTCTTCAGTTTCGACGACGATGGATTGGTCCGGCGCACGCACGGCCATGGCACAGCTATGCGTTCCCCGCATCATCACACCTTCGATCAACGCCTGGCCGCCGTACGAGGGTAATTTTTCTTCCATGTTGTTTTTCATCTCCCGCATACTCTATTCTTCTGCCGTCTCGAATAACAAATGAATGTAGGTTTCGATGCCGCGATAAAACGTTGGGATGTGCTGCTTTTCGTTGGGGGCGTGCAGGTTGTCATCGGGTAAACCGAATCCCATGATGAGGCTCTCCAATCCCAGCTGCTCCTGGATGATGCCCACGACCGGAACGGAACCGCCCTGACGTTGAAAGACGGGAGTTTTACCCCAGACTTCCTGGAAGGCTCTCGCTGCTGCACGGACGGAGGCCGAGTCGCGCTCGCTGATCGACGGGTGGCAGCTCGACAAGTCCTCCAATTCCCAGGTTACGGTCGGTGGTGCGTTCTCGGACAGGTAGGTTTCCACGATGGTTTTAATCTTCTGCGGATCTTGATCGGGCACCAGACGCATGGAGAATTTCGCCATGGCCTTCGCAGGAAGAACGGTTTTCGAGCCTTTGCCCGTAAATCCACTCAGCAGGCCGTTAACGTCCAACGTCGGCCGGGCAGTGGCTCGCTCCGCGGCGGTGTACCCTTCTTCGCCGAAAAGGACGGGAACGCCGGTCTGCTCGAGCCACCAGGAATCCTGCTTGGCCACCATCTCCTGGCGGTCCTCGTCCGTAAGCGGACGGACGTCGTCGTAGAAGCCGGAAAGCGTGACCCTGCCGCTGGAGTCGCGCATGCCTGCGATCAACTGGCATAGAACGTTGGCGGGATTATCGATCGCGCCGCCAAACAAGCCGGAATGCAAATCGCTTTTTGCGCCTTGCAAGCGAAGTTCGAAGTAGGCCAGACCGCGCAAGGTATACGTCAGTGAGGGGGTGTCGGGATCCAATATCCCCGAATCGCAGTTCAAACAAAAGGTGCTGGACAACAGATCCTTGTGTTCGTGGATAAATCCGGCGAGGTGGGGCGAACCGACTTCCTCTTCGCCTTCGAGCATGAATTTGAGGTTCACGGGCAATCGGGAAGTGTTTTGGATGGCCTTTACCGCCGTGAGAAAGGCAATCATCTGTCCCTTCATGTCGGACGCACCGCGAGCGTACAGATTTTCCCCTCGCACTTGAGGGTCGAAGGGATCGCTTTTCCATTCCTCCAGGGGTTCCGGAGGTTGAACATCGTAATGTCCGTACACCAGGATCGTCGGTTTGTCTGATTCGGCCTCCATCCACTCGGCGTATACCACCGGATGACCACCGGTTTCGATTGTTTTCGCGACCTCGCATCCGAGCTCACGCAGTTCCTCGGCGATCCACCCGGCTGCTCGCTCGACGTCCGCTTTATTTTCCGGAAGCGTCGAAATCGAAGGTATGCGAAGTATGGTCTTGAAATCCTCCAACGCAGCGTCTTGATGTGAACGAGCCCATTCGATGGCAGATGATCTGGCGGACATGTGTGAACTCCTTACCGTCGGGAAGACTTCAACGAAAATCACATTTCCCAACGCACCTGGGGAAAGGTAATGAATTACAAGTCAGTACGAAAGTTATGGAACGAATTATAATGGGTATCGGCGTTTCAACACATCACATCCATTCTACCACTTTCAAATACCAGCATACTTTTATTCCGTTCATCCAAGAAACGTTGAGGAAGGCCGCTATCCGCATGTGGTAAATTTCAGAAGATGTGATAGGTTTAACGCCTGCCGACAGCTCGGGTTGGGGGTGGAAACTTTCGGGAATGCCCTATAATGGAGGATACACGGTATAACGGCCATGGAATTACCCGTCGTTAATCCGTCTGAAGAAGCTCTCCCGCCCGAAGAAGTTCGTATTCGGACGGTGTCATTCGCCGTTCAAGCGGATCGTCGTCGAGTAAGAATCTCGATGGAGTTGACACCATTTCAAAGTCCACCGGATGTAGCTGTGGTAATCACGGATGATGATGGTGTTGAGTTGGTCAGCACGAATATTATCGGCGCGACGAACAGCAGATTGGCGTTTACGATGCATCTTCCCGAATTGGAGCCTTCCGGCCAGTGTCTCTTCCGTGCTGCCGTGGAGTATCAGGAGCAGGGGAAGGTAGACGAAGTAGTGAAGGCGTTTTCACCAGTCAATACTTCGTCGGAAGCAGATTGAGGGGACGGATGGCGAAATTCAATTCCGTTCTACGGCACGCAATCACACCACTGAGTTTCGATGTCGAAACCAAGGTGCATCGAGAACACCTGGTCGATGAAATCCACGCGAACATTCCCCGAAAACTCATCATCGTTGCCGCCCCGGCAGGATATGGGAAAACGACGCTCCTGGCCGATTTTACGAAACACACAGAATTGCCGGTTTGTTGGGCGCGGCTGTCTGCGGTAGATCAAGACCTGTTCCATTTTGCCATGGTGCTTTCCAGCTCGCTGCAACGACGTTTCCGGCGTCTGCAGGGGATTTTTGATTTCGATTCGCTTTCCGATTACTCGCCTGAAGCCCTTGCACGCATGTTTGCCGAGGTGATCGATGCCAAAATTAACGAGACTTTCGTCATCGCTCTGGACGACGTGCACTGGATCAACAAATCCAAGCCGATCTTGAATTTCCTGGACCAGTTCTTGGAGGAACAACCCGAACAGGCCACGCTCATCGCTACGGGGCGAGAAGTTCTGGAGGTTTCTCTGGCAAAGTTCATGGCGGAGGGGAACTTGGTCGGCTTCGGTCCGCAAGATCTGGCCTTGTCGAGAGAAGAAATTATTCAACTTGCACGCGTTCATTCCAACCTGGAAATCGGTGTGGATGCCGCGGAGCGATTGCAGCATGATACTCGTGGCTGGATCACGGGTGTGATCCTCTCGGCGGAACTCTCGGGCCGGGGATTGAATGCGCTGAAGATGAGTTCACGGCCGATGGTTTACGAGTACCTCGCTTCGGTCGTACTGAATCGCCAACCGGATGATCTGCGCCGTTTCGTGTTGGACACCTCCGTGTTTCCGGTTATGACGGTGGAGGGCTGCAATTACTTGCTGCGGCGTGACGATAGTTCCAGTATGCTCGCCCGCATCGTCGACCGGGGATTGTTCGTCACGGCGACCGATGAAGGCCCCAGAACATACGAATACCACCCTCAATTCCGTGAATTTCTATTGGAAACTCTCCAGGGTGGAGATGCGCAGCGATACAAGGGCTTGCTGAACCGTGCGGCGAGATATCTGGCCGATCACGATTCGCCCGAGTATGCCGTCGAGCTTTTCTGCGATGCCGGGGAAGGAAAACGTGCTGTCGAGCTGGCCGAAGGACGGGCCCGTGAGATGTTTGTCAGCGGGCGTTGGCAAACACTCGAGTTGTGGGCGCGACGACTCGAAGAGATCGAATCTCCCGCGCCACGCGTGTTGCTTTACCTCGCGGCGAAATATACCCAGCAAGGAAGGCTGGAGGAAGCGGAGAAAAATCTCGATCAAGCGAAAACGATGCTGGATTTGGATTCGCCCAAAAATTTGCGAGCGTACTATGAAATTCTTCGCGGCCACGTGGCGCTTCGTCGCGGATCCTATGAGGCTGTGATCGAGGTTATTGCTCGTGCGGAGGAAATTTTAAAACCGTCCGGCAAGCGCCTGCAAAAAGCAGAATGCTACCGACTGCGTGCGCTCGCATCTTCGTTGAAGGGAGATTTACTGACGGCCGAATCCTACTGTGCGAAGGCCGTTGCTTTATATCAAAAGACGGACGAAAAATTAGATTTGGCTTATGGTTTGATCGATCAATCGACAATTCAGGTGGCTTTGGGAAAATCCTCGGAAGCGTACGCTACGACGAAGCAAGCCCATCAAATTCTGCTGCAAGGTGGAGCTCCCTTGCCGCTGGCGGTTTCATTCATGAATCTCGCACACGATGCGCATCAGCGCGGTGAGTATGAAGAGGCCATGGAGCTTTACAATGAAGGTCTCAAGTATACACGTCAAGCGGCCAGCCCTCCTCAAGAAGCCCTGATCCTCTTCGGGCAAGCGGATTTATTCAATGATCTTAACCTCGCCTTGCAGGCTGCAGAACTGTACGGATTGGGTCTGGATATTGCCATTCGGTTGGATGATCTACAGCAAATACGTTACGGGTGCGTGCAGACGAGCGTCCTACACCGCAGGCGCGGGGGAGGCAGCCTGGCGCACGATTGGCTTCGGCGGGCGATCAAACTCGAAAAGACCAGTGATCTGACAACCGATATCTTGATTCAATTGGCGGCACTCGAATCGATGGCTAAACCCCAGCAGTCCATTATGAAGCTTAAATCCATCCTATTGAAGGAACACAATAGCGATGTCGGTATCACCACTTTAGGTCTCTACTTCCAATCGCGGGCGGAGTTTGCGATCGGGGCTCGGGATGAAGCGCAAAATACTCTCGAACGTGCTCTCGGTTGGGCCAACACCAACGGAACCGAACAATTGCTCTCGGCTGAACTATCATTTGATGATTCCTTTCGAGAGTTTGCAAGGAATCGCCTCACTGGTCACCCTTCTCTTTCGATTGTTCTACGCAGAGTGGATACAATGCGTGCAGTCGCGCAACATTACCGGGATATTGGCGAAGAAAAGGATCTTCGGGGCGTGCGACTCGTGTTCAAAGCGTTCGGGGAAGCCAATGTTCTCAAGAATGATTCCCAGATCACGGATCTGAAACCACTTGCACGAGAAGTGTTGTTCTATTTAATCGATCACCAGCACGTCGACCGGGATGTACTCCTGGAGACTTTCTGGCAACACCATCCTCCGGGCCGGCAGGTAGCGAATTTGCATACCGCTGTCTACAGCCTGCGTCGTGTACTGGGCCGTTCGACAATTCTACACGAGGGTTCGGTGTACTCGATCAATGTAGAAATCGCCATCGAATACGACGTGGCTCGATTTGAACGGGCTACATCGGTGGCTGAAAGCCTTCCGATTGGGGATCCTCGCCGCATGTTCGCTCTTACGGAAGCGATCAATTCATACACGGGATCGTTCTTATCCGAATTCGATTCAGATTGGGTGGTCGAACGGCGCCGGGATTTAGAACTTCAATATCTTGATTTGTTGGCCCAGCACGCCGAAGAGGCGTTGATCCGCGATCAGCCGTTAAGGGCTGTAAATACACTTCGTCAGGCTTTACAAATCGATCCTCTTCGTGATGATACCAACTTCCACTTTTTAGAAGCGCTCGGGCGATTGGGCCGGCGAAGCGAGATCGTGGCTCACTATCAGAAGTATGTGAACGGGCTCTCGACAGAATTGGGGTTGGATCCGCCGAAAACAGTCCGTGATCTTTACGCTCGTTTAATAAAGTGAATCACACACTCTAAAATCGGACTTTCGGCATAATCTGGAGAACTCACTTCGATTGATGGCCATGCGTTTGGAATCGAACTGCGTTCTCCCCACGATTGCTGTACACTACACCTCATAACCATCTCCACGCATCCATTCATCACCGCTCCAATACAACCCTGATACGGCCTGATAAGTGTGGACCATCCAACGTATGCCGATTGTCGTTGAGAATCTGTTGAGACCTTTATTGTAGAGTAATTAACAGAGAGAGAACACATTCAATAAGGAGGTTGCCATGCCGAATGTGCGCTGCGTTCGCGGTGGTGGTCTTATTGGCGGGGGCTAGATCCTTAGCCGTTAATAATTGAATTAACACCAATAAAACGCCTGGCAGCGAGGCGACTTGACTTGCTGCCTTTTTATTTCTGGACGTTTTCAACTTTACTAAACTCAGGAGGTTTTAAGATGAGTATGCAGAGTCTGAATCAACTTGTGGCGCGTTCGATTATCGATCCCGGGATCGTGCAGGCTTTCAGTTCCGGAAACAGGTCTGCAATCCTCAGCGAAATGGAGTTTTCGCCCGAGCTTCGGTCGGATCTCAACTGCATTGAAGCGAGTTCGTTTGTGGAATTCGCGATCAAAGCCTACCGTGTGGTAAAAGCTTCGGAAGTAAAGCCGCTGCAAATCGAACTTCCCTCTCCGATTGCGGGTTTGGTGCCGGATCAAGATTGTGCTGAGGGTGAACAAGCTGCATGATCACATGCACGAAGAAGGAGCGGGAGTGGTTCTTGCAGAACATCGCACAGGGACTTGTGGATTATCTCGGTGTGATGGAGCCTCCTGTGCCGATCGAGAAACTGCTTAGAAATCCCCCGGCGATATACGATGCGGACTTCGGCGTCGTAGAAATGAATTCCGAGCTGTGGGATGCGACGTTCGCGCGGCTGCCCGATCAGAGTGGTAAAATTTTCGTCCACTCGGATCTCGGACCAGAAGCGCGTCGATATGCATTGGCGCGTGAAACGCTGAGCGCCTTGATCACGAGCAAGCACGGTCAAAATCTGGGTCTTTTCGAATTGGTCGAATCGCAC
The DNA here is from genome assembly GCA_034430695.1 of Anaerolineales bacterium. Taxonomy (GTDB): domain Bacteria; phylum Chloroflexota; class Anaerolineae; order Anaerolineales; family E44-bin32; genus WVZH01. The sequence goes on from DAOUEE010000200.1 coordinate 67,379, forward strand.
TTGAGAGAATCTGCGGAATTTTTTGCCCGAATACTTCTAGCCCCTCCGCGCTTACTGCGCTGCTTTTGTTCAGGGGATGGAGCGGTAACGAGGATCGTGAAAGAATTTAAGCTCCCGATGCACGCGGCATCGAAACTTTGTGAAGATATGAGCACTGCGTAATGCAACAGGAGTTGTTTGTTTGACGGATGAGCCGGCCTCGGGGCCGGTTCTTTTTCTTTCCAACGGATTAGCGACGACCACACCCTCATAACTTACTCCCCTTTCATTTGGCACCTACCTTGCACGAAATGGCGTGAAAGCAGAAGGCAGGTATAATCGCGTGCTTGAGGATGAGGACCGTTGACGGAAAAGCAGGCATCTCTGACAGACACATCACCCGGGGCACGAAGGACATCTAGGAAGCCCTGGATTTTTCGATCCTTTCTTTTTATCTCGCTGCTCGCAGTTGTTGGGATCGGATGGATAAGTATTGGGGTTCAGAATCGATTGCGCGACTCGGATCTGGATCCGACATTGATCTCGCTGGCCACTTCGTTGGCATATACCGCCACACCAAGTCCATCGCCCACGGTTTCTCCTGCCTTGCCAACCAACACTCCAGCACCCACAAGAATTACCTCGTGGGGAACGATCATTTTTTCGGCAAGAGGGAATGGGTACACACACTTGTGGGCCTATGTGCCCGGGGATTCGAACTCGGTCCAACTGACGGGAGGCCCGTGGGACGATCGCGATCCCGCGGTGAGTCCCGATGGGTTTTCGGTTGCCTTCACCTCGAGGCGGAATGGATACTGGGATTTATATATCCTCGATCTGCAGTCGGGCGACATCCGGCGGCTTTCCAATACCCCTGGCTACGAAGGCAATCCGACGTGGTCTCCGGACGGGCACTGGTTGGCGTTCGAGGCCTACTACAATGACAATTTCGACATCTGGATCGTTCCTGTCGATCTGGGACAAGATCCGATCCAGCTCACGATTCATCCGGGTGCGGATCTTAGTCCGAGTTGGGATCCCCAAGGCCGCAGGATAGCTTTTGTCTCCGATCGAGACGACTCCCCCGACATCTTTCTGGCAAATCTCGATGAACCGGATGATCGTTTTCTCAACATCACCAACACCAAATCGACCGTCGAGAGCATGCCGGTTTTCAGTGATGACGGTTCGTCATTGGCCTACAGCGAATCCTCCTCGGGTATCGATGTCGTCAAGGTGTTCGATTTGAATGACATCAACCACCCGCCATACGAAGTCGGGCAGGGCCGGCACGCTGCCTGGTCTCCAGATGGCCGTTACATGGTCACTATATTGCGTACGGCGCTGTACCGGCGATTTCAAGTTTTCGCTCTGGATCACGTTGAGGCAGCGGATTTGCCGGTTTTACCGTGGATCGATGTCGACGACGTTACCTGGACGGCGGCCGGAATGCCGGGAGAGATTTCCGCTGTCGATCGCTTGCCGCCCACCGATGCGCCGCTGTTGAATGATGCGGCTAACGAATCACAGGATGCGAATGAATTGATGGATCTCGTCGATCTACCCGGGGTTCGCGCCCCGCATCCTTCTTTGTCAGACGCCGTCGACCAGGATTTTCTTGCGCTCAAAAAACACAGTATTTCGATCCTGGGATGGGATTTTTTGGAGAGTCTCGATAATGCCTTTGTTGGATTGAACGATCCGTTGCCGCCCGGATTTGCCTACAACGATTGGCTTTACACCGGCCGGGCGTTCGCTTTCAACAGCGCGGCGATACAGGCTGGATGGGTGGAATTCGTACGCGAGGATTTTGGCGGTCAAACCTACTGGCGGGTGTACGTCCTCGCGGCTCTCCAGGACGGTACTTTGGGCGAACCCTTGCGTGAACTGCCGTGGGATTTCGACACACGGATTAACGGCGATCCGAAGACGTACGACCAGGGCGGATCCCTGCGAGAGTCCATTCCCTCGGGCTACTACATCGATTTTACGCAGCTGGCCTCCGATTATGGTTTTGAACGACTTCCTGCGCTTTCCAACTGGCGGACGTTTTACCACGGAACGCGTCTCAACGAATTCGTCAAACGAGAAGGCCTGAGTTGGACGGAAGCGATGCTGGAATTGTATCCCGCCTCAGCTCTGGTGACTCCTACACCGTTCCAAACTCCGACGAACACGCCAACCCGAACGCCGAGGCCGACGGCGACTTCTTGGTGGTGGAAATGGCGGACTCCCTCGGCGACGCCAACGCAGCAGCCGATTTTCACCCCAACTGTGACACCATGAAACGCTCCGGTTTCCTCCTGCTCGCGATCGCGTTGACGTCACTCATGCTCTTCGCCTGTGGAGAGGGGAAAAGCGGTCGTATGCCCCAACCAACCGTGACAGATGGTGTCCAATTAGCGCCGTCTGCAACGACGACTCTATCGGCCGGTAAGGATGTGTCGAATCCCATGCTGGGCGACCCGGCCAAAACTCCGCTGCCCGTCGCATTTCCTACCGTCGAGCCGAGTGAAGAACTGGATTGGAGACCACCACCGTACCCCGCGCCTTGGGCTCTGCGTCCAGAAGACCATTACTACTTCTGGCGACCCATTCCTTCGGGGCAGGTAAATTGGCCCCATCCCTTCTATCGTTATGGAAGCTCATATTTTGGTGAGTCGGACATCCATACCGGTGTGGATTTAGGCGCCGATCGCGGGGCGCCCGTGCTGGCCGCCGGTCCGGGTGAGGTGGTGTGGGCTGGCTACGGATTGTATCGGGGCATCGAAGATCCCACCGATCCGTATGGTCTCGCAGTGGCCATTCGACACGATTTTGGCTATCAGGGGCAGGCACTTTATACGATTTATGCTCATATGCAAGAGGTCTTCGTTTGGGACGGCCAGCACGTGGAGGCCGGCGAGCAGCTTGGTACGGTGGGAACCACGGGTCACTCCGATGGCCCTCACCTGCACTTCGAAGTGCGGTTGGGGGAAAATCGCTTCTTCAGTACGAGGAATCCAGAATTGTGGATGGTGCCGCCGGAGGGGTGGGCCGTGTTGGCTGGGCGAATTACGGACACGTACGGCAATCTTCTGCCCGAATTTCCGTTGAAAATCCGATCGCTGGAGACCGGGAAGAAATGGGAAGTCTGGACTTACGTTCTCACGACGATTCACCCCGATGATTACTACAACGAGAACTTCGTGATCAGTGATTTGCCGGCGGGGCCGTACGAGATCACGATCGATTTCGTGGGTTTTCAATACGTCGCATATTTGACCCTCTACGCGGGAGAAACCAATTTCATCCTCTTTCGCGGCCGCAACGGTTTTGTCGTTCATCCTACGCCGACGCCCGTCGATCTGTCCAGTCCTCCCGATCTATGAGATACACTGAAGCGAGGAGGGGATGATGCGAATGACGGACGTATTTGGGCGTACGCTGCGTCGAGCACCGGCGGGACACGATCCTTCGACGTCGTACGCTGTACGCGCTGCCCTCGTTCGTTTCATCGATGATCGACTTCTATTCCTTCCACTTGGGTTGCGTGTAGCCAATAATATTACCGAGGCGCTGCTTCAGGGCAACGAGACGGTCAATCATGTAGACGGGCCGGGTGACTTTCCTATCGAAGCATGGAGGCGCTTACTCGACGACGAAATCCAATCCTATCGCCAATTACCGCTGTGTCTGTTCTCTCGCCGATTGGAACGTTTTTCCGATCATCCTAGAGGGCTTGCCAGCCCGGAGTGGGTACGTGGATTGAAGTGGCATTATGCTGCGTCTACGGAAGCTTCGTTATCCGAATTGTGTGAACGCTGGCTGCAGCAGAACGAAAAACGACTGGACTCTCTTGGCCTTCCTCTCCAACGGCTGGAGTGGGGCGAACGCAGCTGCGGTTGGGCATACCTGTGTGATTTCGGCCCGGATACTCTGCTGGCTTGTTCCTCGTGCTCCTACATGGCCTCTCACGCGACCGCACACTTCAAACGCAGCGAGTTTGTCCCGGAAGATCTGCAATCCCTGGAAATGATTTCGACCCCGGATGCAGACACGATCGAGAGCCTGGCGGCGTTGCTCGACGTTCCTGCCACAAAAACGTTGAAGGCCGTGTTTCTGCGCAGCGACGATGGAACGGTCGTCCTGGCGCTCATCCGCGGAGATCTGGAAATCAGTATCGAGAAACTCGAGGACGTGATTGGCCGAAGAGGACTGGTTCCCGCTTCCCGTGCGGAGATCGAGGGAATCGGCGCGGTACCGGGTTATGCAAGTCCGATCGGTTTACACGTTCGAGAACGACCGGAAACCGAAGGCGTCCTGGTAGTGGCGGATCTTTCGATCGAGCACGGTTTTAATTTCGCCAGCGGCGCCAACAAGCCGGGGTTTCACTTCAGCGGCGTGAACTATCCTCGCGATTTCGAGGTGACGACGACTGCGGACATTGCCATGCCCAAAGCGGGAGATCCCTGCCCGAAATGCGCGGCGCCACTCGAATCGCGTGCGGGGATTCGCATCGGCGGTTGGGAAGCGTTTGGAGACGCATTTCATTTTTCGGATGAGGGAGGAAACCTGAATCAGGGTTGGTTGGGTGCGGGAACCTTGTACCTCGAACCCATTCTCGCCGCTTTGATCGACGTCTATCATCGCGATGGAGTAGCGACCTGGCCGGGTCGATTGGCGCCCTACGATGTTTACCTCGTGGACCTCCGTTCCCCTCGAGAGACCAATGATGCACTCGAAGGGCTGCAAGCAAAGGGGTTGAGCGTGCTGCTCGATGATCGCGATGTATCTCCAGGCGTAAAGTTCACGGATGCCGATCTCATCGGATGTCTTTTGCGTATTACGGTCAGCAAGCGGAGCCTGGAAAGAGGGGGTGTAGAACTCGTCTGCCGCGCAGGCCAGACAGAGGCGATTTACTCCATTACGACGGTCGCAGCCGAGGCTGCAACACTGAAAGACAAATTTATGTAAAGTAATCTTGACATCTTATGTTCGCTTGTGCTATGCTTCCGAGCGCTGTATTTTCCAGTTCGGAGGGTTAATGATCCGCGAACGAGTCGCTGAGGACGTATATCTGTTCACGAGTGAAGTCTATGCAAAGGTCAACGCCGGGGCGATCGTCGGTGCGGATTGGTCGGTAATGATCGACACTCTCGCTTACCCCGATGAAACCTTGGAGATTCGCGACTTCCTCGAAAAACGCCTCCACAAACCGGTACGCTATCTGGTCAACACGCACTACCACGCAGACCATAGTCTGGGCAACTCCTGGTTTCCGGAGGCCGTCATCGTCGGACACCAACGCTGCCGGGAATTGCTGGATACGTTGGGCAGGACAGCGTTGGAAAATGCACAACAGCAGAGTAAGGAGTTGGAGGATGTCCGTATCGTTCTTCCTAACGCTGTGTTCGATCGAGGTGGAATCAGCATCCGCGTCGGGAAACGCACACTGCGGCTGGTCTTCTTGCCGGGACACAGCCCGGATGGGATCGGGGTCCTGATTGAGGAAGACCGTGTCCTCTTTTCCGGCGACGTGATGATGCCCATCCCCTACATCGTCGATGGGGATTACGAAACCATGATCGAAAGCCTCAATAAAATTCCCGGTATGAAATTGGAGAATTTAATCCAGGGACACGGCGAGGTGGTTTTACGCGGAGAGGTCCGATCGAAGATTGAAGGTAACATCGATTATCTAGACCAACTGCGACGCCATGTGCGGAAGGCATCCCGGCGGCGGGATCCGGAAGAATATCTAAAGTCCATCGACGTCGAGTCTTGCGGTAAAAGTCGTATCCTGCTAAATGGTTTGGCTGAAGAACTGCATACCAGAAATTTACTCGCTTTGTATCACAAGTGGTACGGGAGAGATTAATGGGGCCAGCCGTACTTCCCCGATCGGTGAATCTCAGCGGTGGAAATTGAGTGATCATGAAAGAATATATTCTCGTTTTCGACGGCGGCAGCAAGGGGAATCCTGGTTTTTGCTACGGATCCTTCCGCATCCAGGAGAAGGGACGCAAACCGTTTCGTCCAGTGCGGATTAAGTTCGGCCGCGGAACGAACAACGAAGCGGAATACAAAGCTTTGATCGCGGGTCTGCATGCACTGATCGATAAAGTTGAATCGGAGAACATCGACCCGGCTGCGTGTCTCGTTGAAGTTCGAGGCGACAGCCAGCTGGTCCTTAATCAACTGAGCGGCACCTGGAAAGTAAAGAATTTACGCATGAGAACCTTGTGGGATCAGGCGCAAGAATTACTTTCTCGTTTCCGCGAGCAGCGCCTTCGCCACCAGTCACGCAATCGTACGGTCGAAATCCTGGGCCATTGACCGCGCTTCTCGCTTATGGCATAATCGTTCGAAACATTAATAAAACAAAAAGCGATGACGGAGACGAGTACATCCCTGTAGGATAGCAAGCGAGTCCGGGTTGGTGTGAGCCGGATATACCCGGTGGGTGGAAAATCCCTCCAGAGCTGTGACCTGAAAGCAGTTGACACGCTACTAAGGAAACCGGCTTCGCCAGCCGTTATCCACGGCGCGAACATAATCCTGATGTTTCAGGACGTGTTCGATCGAGTGCCTGCGTCGCTGCAGGAACCGGGGTGGTACCGCGGGAGAACCGTTGCCTCTCGTCCCTATATGAGGACGAGAGTTTTTGTTTTGGGAGTTCGCTATTCATCGCAGACGGCCATTGGCGATGCCGGACTGCGGTCACACGGGCGGCCGGTAGATGCTTCACCAAATCGCCGGAAGGAGCGTTCAATGACCGAACCTCTGTATCATCAGGATGCGTACTGTAAGACGTTCGAAGCCGAGGTCATCGCAGCTTCGGATGACGGAGTCGTTCTCGATCGATCCGCGTTTTATCCCGGTGGAGGTGGTCAACCTTGCGACCACGGATTGCTTCGGGCCGGCGATGTCGTTTTTCCCGTCCGCAAAGTGAAGCGCAGGGACGGCCAAATCTGGCACCAGATCGATGGTGGACCGCTGCAAGCCGGCGCAGCGGTTGCGGGCGAACTCGATTGGGAACGACGATATTCATTGATGCGCGTGCATACCGCCATGCACATCCTCTGTGGCGTCATCTGGCGTGACTACGGGGCGGCGGTAACGGGCGGGAACATGGAGCCGTTCCGGGGCAGAATGGACTTCGAATTTGAATCGATGCGCAAGGAACTCGTCGAAGAAATCGAAGAGAAGATCAACCAGGAAGTTGCTGCCGCGCGGCCCGTAAAGACCGACATGCTACCCCGCAAGGAAGCGTTTCAAATCCCGGACCTCATCCGGACCAAGATCAACCTGCTGCCTCCAGCGATCCAGGTCGTTCGCATCGTGGAGATCGAGGGATTGGACTTACAGGCGGATGGCGGCACACACGTTGCCAACACGAAAGAAGTCGGGGGAAATTCACATCGTGGATTACAAGAGTAAAGGTGCGATCAACAAGCGTTTGGTGGTTGAATTGGAAGCTTGAGGTGAAAAATGTTCAAAGCAGTACCTAGTCAAATCGATTTCGTCGCGCAGGAACACGAGATCCTCAAGTTCTGGGAACAGACGAACGCCTTTGAGAAGCTGATAGCCTTGCGCCAGGACGGACCGATATGGTCGTTCATCGATGGCCCGATCACGGCCAACAATCCGATGGGCGTCCACCATGGATGGGGCCGGACGTACAAAGATCTATTCCATCGCTATAAGAGTATGCAAGGGCACCATACACGCTACCAGAATGGCTTCGACTGTCAGGGATTGTGGGTCGAGGTCAACGTCGAGCGGGATAAGGGTTTCAAAACCAAGCACGATATCGAAGAGTTCGGCCTGGCGAAGTTCGTCGTACTTTGCAAACAGCGGGTGCTCAACTACGCTGCCGTGCAAACCGAGCAAAGTATCCGGCTGGGATACTGGATGGATTGGAACGACCCGCAGCGGCTGCACTGGCTGAGTGAAAAGCTGGGTGAAGATCCGGCCCAACGCATCGAATTCCCAGGTCCCAATGGCCCGGTGAAAAATAGCGTGGAATACATCGTCGGACATCTGGGAATGCCGGAATTGGGAGGATCCTACTTCACCTTTTCCGACGAGAACAATTACACCATCTGGTCGGTGCTCAAATCGTGCGACGAACGCGGCTGGATCTATAAAGGAACGGATGTGATGCCCTGGTGCTGGCGCTGCGGCACCGGGCTGAGTCAGCATGAGATCGTGACCGAAGGATACCAGGAGAAGACCCATCCCAGCATCACGTTGCGATTTCCGCTCAAAGACCGGCCGGGTGAGAGCCTCTTGGTCTGGACGACGACACCCTGGACGCTGACGAGCAACGTGGCGGCGGCTGTCGGCCCGGAACTGACGTACGCGCGCGTGAAGCAAGGCGACGAGTACTTCTATCTCAGCCGCGGTACGCTGCACATGCTGAAAGGCGAATACGAGGTCGTAGGGGAACTTCCCGGTTCGGCAATGGAAGGCTGGGCGTATGAGGGTCCCTTCGACGAACTGCCGGCACAAATCGAGAAAAAATCTCCGGATGCGCACCGCGTGATCCTTTGGGATGAGGTCGGGGAGGAAGAAGGCACCGGCATCGTGCACATCGCGCCGGGCTGCGGCGCCGAAGACTTCGCCCTGGGTAAGGAATACGAGTTACCGGTCATCGCGCCGCTGAATGAATCCGGGCACTTTGGGGATCACTTCGGTTGGTTGAGCGGGATGCACGTCAATGGCATCTCGCAGCCGATCTTCGAGAATCTTGCCGAGAAGGGGCTGTCTTACCGTGTCGACGACTATACCCACCGCTACCCGGTATGCTGGCGCTGCGGCGAGGATTTGGTGTTCCGTCTGGTGGATGAATGGTTCATCTCGATGGGCGTTCAGTTGGACAAGCCGTACGAAGAAGTAACCCAGGCGGAGAAGGACGACAACCTGCGCTACCAGATGATGGAAGTGGTGATCGACGAGACCAACTGGTATCCGTCCTTCGGATTCGAGCGCGAATTGGATTGGCTGCGCAACATGCACGATTGGATGATCTCGAAAAAGCGCTACTGGGGACTTGCCCTTCCGATTTGGGAGTGCAGCAAATGCGGTAATTACGACATCATCGGCAGCAAGGAGGAACTACAAGAACGTGCCGTCGCCGGATGGGAAGAATTCGAAGGCCATTCGCCGCATCGGCCGTTCGTCGATGCCGTGAAAATCGAATGCAGCCAGTGCGGTGGCCAGGTCGAACGGATCCCGGATGTGGGCAATCCGTGGTTGGATGCGGGAATCGTTGGAATGAGTACGCTTTCGTACCATTCGAATCCCGAATATTGGCGTAAGTGGTTCCCCGCCGATTTGATCAGTGAGAGTTTTCCGGGACAGTTCCGTAACTGGTTTTACAGTCTCCTGGCCATGAGCACGATTCTCGAACGCAAGGCTCCGTTCCGCGATGTCTTCACCTATGCCACGCTGCTCGCAGAAGACGGCCGCGCCATGCATAAGTCCTGGGGTAACGCCATTGAATTCAACGAAGCCGCGGATAAAATGGGCGTCGATGTGATGCGCTGGCTCTACTGCAACCACAAGCCCGAGCGCGACCTCATTTTTGGCTATCACCGCGCGGACGAGGTCCGGCGGCAGTTCTTGATCCCACTGTGGAACGTGTATTCCTTCTTCGTCACTTACGCCAATATCGACGAATGGGTACCTGATGGAAGCCGAAAGGTCTCCTACAGCCAGATCGATAACTGGATACTCTCCCGACTCAACGAGCTGATGAATCAGATCAAGAACGGCCTGGACAACTACGAGCCGGATGCTGCTACCGATGCTGTCAATCAATACCTCGACGATCTCAGCAATTGGTATTTACGCCGGAGCCGCAGGCGATTTTGGGCGAAAGCCGGCGCGAGCGAAGATTCCGATGAAGACAAACATGCCGCTTATTCCACGCTGTATGAGGTGCTGACAACGCTGGCCAAGATCCTGGCCCCGTTCGTGCCGTTCGTGACGGAGGCGATGTACCAGAACCTCGTCCGTACGGTCGACCAGGAAGCCCCGGAAAGTGTGCATCACTGCGATTGGCCGCTGGCGAATCCAAAACTCATCGATCAAAAATTGATGGCGGACATGGCGCTGGTGACGAAGCTGGTCTCTTTGGGCCACGCTGCGCGCAACAAAGCCAATCGTAAACTGCGTCAACCGCTGAGCCAGGCTGCGTTCTTCGTCGGAACGAAGGACGAAGCGGAGACGGTACGTCAATATGCGGATCTGATCCTCGAGGAATTGAACGTGAAGGAGATCCGCCTCCTGGACGCCGTTTCCGAAGCCGCTGCTTTGCGAATCAAACCGCTTCCGAAACAGTTGGGACAGAAATACGGCTCGCGTTTTCCGGCCATCCGAAAGGCGATTCAATCCATGCGGCCAGAGGATTCGGAGGACTTCGCCGTAAAGCTCTTGAAAGAGGGTGGTACTTTCACGATCGATGTTGAGGGGGAGAAGATCGAGGTCCTGCCGGAAGAAGTTGAGGTTCAGATCGACGCCCACGAAGGTTTTGTCGCCGTTGCCGAAGGTGCGAAGGTCGTTGCGCTCAACACGGAATTGACGCCGGATTTGATGCTCGAAGGTCTGGCGCGGGAATTCGTGCGGCGCATACAGGACCTGCGCAAACAAGCTGATCTGCGGGTGGACGAACGTATTCGCATCGAATACAAAGCCAGCGAGCGGCTCGGCGAAGCGGTAAAACATCACCGCGACTACATCCTGGGTGAAACCCTTGGCGTCTCCCTCGAAGCTGTCGAAGCACCTTCTGGACTCGCTACCGCTTCGCACGATTTCGATGGAGAGACTCTCGTCGTGGCGCTGCAGGAAGCATAGGCTCCTTGCAGCAAGACGACGATCCCAGATCAGGTTTTGGTGAGTGTACTTTTTCGAAGTCTCCAAGGGATTCTTGCCCTTGGAGACTTCGTATACATTACAGAAGCGCACTACGCAAGGTGCTGACGATTCGGTACAATTGCCTTGGGAGCAATTCCCCGTATGGAGGTAGATTTGACGAAAGCACGAAAATACCTGACCTTGATCGGCATTGCGGGTCTCGTCGTAGCGCTCGATCAATGGACGAAGTACCTGGTCCGCACACAGCTGCAGGTTGGAGAGACCTGGATGCCCATCGACTGGCTGGCGCCGTACGTGCGTGTCGTGCATTGGAGCAACACGGGGGCAGCGTTTGGGATGATTCCCAGCGGAAGTATTTTTTTCACCATCGTCGCCATCCTGGTTTCGATCGCCATCATCATCTATTATCCAAGGATTCCAGCGAGGCAGGTCGCCGTGCGTTTCGCCTTGGCGCTGCAGCTGGGCGGTGCGCTGGGTAATCTCACCGACCGCCTCATATCAAATTTTACGGTCACGGATTTCATCTCCGTCGGCACCTTTCCGGTGTTCAACGTCGCCGATTCGAGCGTGTCGATCGGATGCGCGATTCTCATCGCTGCGATGTGGATCGAGGAACGTAAAGAACGCGCTGGAAAGCCGGCCGTTCCTGCATCTACGGAGAATTCGAGTGAGGATCCGGTTTCCAACCTGGAGCAACCCGTTGAGTGAGTGAACGACGCATCCGCTGCCAGGCTCCATCCTCCGGGGGAAGACTAGACTTGTGTTTGGTCGACAACACGAGCGACCTATCCCGTACGCACATCCAACGCTTGATACGTAACGGCTTGGTTACGATCGATGGAAGCGTTGTCCGTAAGCCGGGTCATCAGCTTGAAGGTGGTGAGTGGATTGAGGCGTGCGTTCCCGAACCTGCACCATCCGGTCTCGTACCCGAATCCATTTCCCTCGACGTCGTTTTTGAAAATGAGCAGGTCCTGATCGTCAATAAGCCGGCAGGCATGGTCGCACATCCGTCGGCCGGACATACAGGCGGCACACTGGTCCACGCGGCATTGGCGCATGCACCGGATATCGAAGGTGTAGGTGGAGAGGTCCGGCCCGGCGTCGTGCATCGCCTGGATAAGGACACTTCGGGCTTAATCATCCTGGCGAAGAGCGACTTGGCGCATCGTTTCATCCAACAGCAATTCAAGAATCGCGAGGTCGAAAAGACCTATCTCGCGCTGGTCGATGGCAGGCCCCCAACACCCGAAGGAAAGATCGAAGCGCCGATCGGACGTGATCCGCGCAATCGCAAGCGCATGGCCGTTCTTACTCCAGGACGGGGCCGTCCCGCGGCTACGATATACCATACCGTCGAAACGTATCAGCAGTACACTTTGCTCGAAGTCCATCCCCTCACTGGAAGGACGCATCAAATACGACTCCATCTGGATTTCATCGGTTGTCCGGTAGCGGGCGATAAACAGTATGGGAAGCGAAGCTCGCGCCATTTACTTTCACGCCAATTCCTGCATGCCTACAAACTGCGTTTTATTCTCCCGGGCGACGACCGACCCACGGAATTCACGGCGCCTTTGCCGGAAGATCTGCAGCACTTTTTGCAGCAAATCAAGTAATCTGCGGAGGGTTTACCTTCAATGGAACGAGTAGATTTTCGATCGGATACCGTGACGCTTCCCACGCCGGAAATGCGCGCGGCGATGGCTTCGGCCGAAGTGGGGGACGACGTATACGGCGAAGACCCCAGCATAAACCGGCTGCAAAACCTGGCTGCCGGACTTCTCGGCAAACAGGCTGCTCTGTTCGTGCCTTCCGGAACGATGGGGAACCTGGCTTCGATCCTGGCCCACTGCCAGCGCGGCGATGAAGTGATCCTCGGGGATCAATCCCATGTCTTCATCAATGAGGCGGGGGGAATAGCAGCATTCGGTGGAGTCCAGCCGCATACGCTCCCCAACGAAAGTGACGGAACGCTGGATTTGCATGCGATCGAATGCGCCATCCGCCAGGATGACGTGCATTATCCCATCAGCCGCCTGATCGTCCTCGAGAACACCCATAATCGTTGCGGTGGCATCCCCTTGACGCTGGAATACAGCCGTGCGGTCGGCGAGTTGGCCAAGAAACATGGATTGAAATTCCACATCGATGGAGCACGGATATTCAACGCAGCTGTGAAACTGGGCATCTCCGCAGCCGATTTAGCTGCACCAGCGGATTCCGTCACCTTCTGCCTCTCCAAGGGACTCTGTGCGCCAGTCGGCAGCGTGATCTGCGGCGACGAGGCGTTCATTACCCGTGCGCACCGTATGCGCAAGGCGTTGGGCGGTGGGATGCGCCAGGCGGGTGTCCTGGCTGCGGCCGGAATCGTGGCCTTGAATTCGATGATCGAACGACTGTCCGACGATCATCGCCGGGCGCGCGCCATCGCCGACGGCCTGCGGAATATCCCAGGACTCTCGCTGCGCTATGAACGCCCCGCTACGAACATGGTCTATATAGATTTCACGCCGCAAGCCAAAATGGATGCTTCCGCGGTTGTAGAAGCGATGCGAGAGCAGGGAATCATCCTGCGCGCCTCCGGCGACGGGTCGATCCGGCTGGTCGTTCATTATTGGATCGATGACGAAGCGGTCGAACGTTTGTTATCCAATTTCGAACGGTTGTTGCGTGGTTGAACTGAGGTCTTGTGGTATCATAGCGGCGGGATGAAAGATCGTATGCACGCTGTTGTATTTCCATATATCTATCCTGGGGGCGGCCAGCGCCCCAGCGAACTCATATGAACACGCCCAGCGGATTTTAGGAGATCTATCGGGTAAATTCCTTACTGAGAAGCGACCAATGCGTGGGCTGTGTCAGCCCACGCCTGATTTTTTAATGTCGACGGAGCCATTGCGATGGATGAAATGACTTTCGAACAACAAGCCGATTTGCTGATGCAAGGAACTGAATACGGGGACGAAAATCTCAAACAATCGATGCGAGAGGAATTATTGAATCGCCTGAAATTAGCAAAGAAGGAAGGACGAACGCTGCGCGTATACTGCGGCTTCGATCCACGCACGACCGATTTGCACCTCGGACATACGGTGCCGATGCGCAAACTGCGCCAATTCCAAGACCTGGGGCACGAAATCATCTTTTTAATCGGCCGTTTCACGTCATTGGTCGGCGATCCATCCGACAAGGACAAAGTGCGCGCGCAGTTATCCCCGGAACAGGCGCAGAAAAACGCCGAAACGTACGCCAACCAGGCGTTCCGCATCCTCGATCCGCAGCGGACCAAGGTCGAATACAACGACACCTGGTTGTCGAAGCTGACGTTCGGGGATCTGATTCATCTTGCCTCGAATTTCACCATCCAGCAGTTCCTTTCGCGAGAGGCTTTTCGAAAACGCTGGGATCAGGAAGATCCGATTTTCCTTCACGAGTTCTTCTATGCCTTGATGCAGGGATACGATGCCTATCATCTGAAGACCGACGTACAGGTTGGCGGGACCGATCAGCTCTTCAACATCGTCACCGCAGCCCGGAAGTTGATGGAAGCCAAGGGGGAGAAACCGAACATCGCCATCATTCTCGGCATCCTTCCCGGGACGGACGGTGTGGTTAAGATGAGCAAATCACTCGGAAATCACATCCCGCTCAACACCACGCCGGAAGACATGTATGGCAAAGTGATGAGTGTGCCCGATGCTGCGATGGGAGATTACTTCCGGCTGGTGACTCGCTGGACGCCACCGGAGATCGAAGCCATCGAAGCGGGCCTGAATTCCGGAAACTCCCACCCGCGAGACGTGAAGATGAAACTGGCGCGGGAGATCGTCGAGATTTATTACGGCGAAGATGCGGTCCAGCAGGCAGAGGAGATGTTTATAAAGGTATTTCAGGAGCAAGAAACGCCTTCCGACATGCCGGATTTCGCCGTCCAACCGGGATCGTCTCTGGTGGCAATCATGCGGGATGCAGGACTGGTGAAGAGCAACAGTGAAGCTCGCCGCCTGGTCAATCAAAAAGGCGTACGTCTGGGCGATGTCGTCGTCGAGGATGCCGATCAGGCCATGGAAATCAAGACGGCGATCGTGCTGCGGGTGGGGAAACGGCGGTTCGTGAGGCTGGTGCCTGAAGAATGAATAACTGACATCCATATTTTGGAAAGACAGATTATAAGGGCTCTGAACCAGGGCCCTTTTTCTATTCGTCGACCGAAACCAGATTCAGCTCAGCCTTTAATCACAATGAGCGGCTTGAGACGGGCGACCTTTTTAGCGATTCCCGCCTCGGATACGACGTCGACGACGCTATCCACGTCTTTGTAGGCTTGCGGCGCTTCTTCCGCCAGTCCCGGCATCGATCCGGCGCGGATGTGAATCCCTTGGTTTTCGAGCTTGGCCAGGAGCTGGTCGCCTCGCACGGTGCGTTTCGCCTGCCTGCGGCTCATCGTTCGTCCTGCGCCGTGACACGAAGAGCCGAATGCCAGATCCATGCTCGCCTTCGTACCTAACAATACCCATGATCCCGTCCCCATACTACCGGGAACCATCACCGGCTGGCCCAACTCTCGATACTCATCGGGCAGCCCTTCAAAGCCGGGTCCGAACGCGCGTGTGGCACCCTTGCGGTGCACACAGACGGTTACTTCCTCCCCTTCGATGCTGTGAGTCTCGATCTTTCCCATGTTGTGGGCGATATCGTAGACCAGAGAGAGATCCCAATCGCCTACCTTGCCGGCCAGGGCTTCCTCGAAAGCCATGCGGGCGTGATGGGTCAGAACCTGACGGTTGGCGAAGGCGTAATTGGCTGCACAGGCCATGGCGGCGAAATAACGCTTCCCTTCCGGAGAATCCAACGGCGCGCAGACGAGTTCCCGGTCCGGCAGCCGGATGTTGTAGCGCTGGACGGCCTTCTGGAGTTCGCGAACGTAGTCCGAACAAATCTGATGGCCAAATCCGCGCGAACCACAGTGAATTTGAACGGCCAGGTAATCGGCCCGCAAACCCATCGCCTGGGCGGCTTCCGCATGGAAGATCTCCTCGACGATGTCGACTTCGATGAAGTGATTTCCGGCGCCCAACGTCCCCAACTGCGGCCGGCCGCGCTGTTTGGCGCGATCGCTCACGCAGCCAGGATCGGCATCCGCCAAACGTCCCCGTTCCTCCGTTCGCAGCACATCCTCGGGCGTGGCGAATCCGTTTCGTTCGGTCCACTCCGAACCCTGGCGGAGTACGTTGTCGAGAGCCTTCGCCGTAAGTCTGACGCTGCCCTTCACGCCTACGCCGCTGGGGCAATGCGCATACAGCGCGCCGGCCAGATCGTCCAACCATGGCTCGGCTTCGTCTGCGGAAATTCCACTCGCCAGAACTCGAACGCCACAGTTGATGTCGTATCCGATTCCACCAGGGGAAATGACGCCGTCGGGCAACTTCGTCGCCGCCACGCCGCCGATGGGAAAGCCGTATCCCTGGTGGACGTCCGGCATGACCACGACGTGGCTCACAAGGCCGGGAAGGGTCGCGGCATTGATGGCTTGCTCGATCGACCGATCCCCGAGGGTCGCTTCCAGGATCTTCTCGCTGGCGAAGATTCGCACCGGCACACGCATGTCCTCGCGGAACGTTCGTGGAATCTCCCAGATTACGGGATTGATACGCTGAAAATCTTGTTTGCGGATCATATCGTCCCTCCCGTTAGACGTCGAAAACGATGGTGGTGATAAAGCCTTCGTCGGTCGAATGGATTTTCAAGTCGTTAAATGTCACCGCCTTGATCTCTTTTTTCAACTCTGCAAGCGGCGTTTCTCGCACCGTTGCTCTCAGGCGGCAGTTTTCCACTTTCTGAACATCGATATCCGAATAATTAACCTCGTGGGTTTCCATGTTGAAAAGTAATTCTTCCAGCCAGGTTACCATCAAGGTTTCGTTGTCGAGCGCACGCAGCACGATGGTCTTTGACCGGCTTGTTCCAGAACGTGAAGACGCCTGGATTAATTGCAGCATTCCCTGGGCGGCGTTTTGAAATAATGTCTCGAGGTTTTTACCCCGGACTCGGATCGCCCAATCTGCTGTATGTTCAATCTCCTCGACGGCATTATCACCTTGGTCGATGCGATTTATTTCGTCCATTTCCTCACTTTAACTCCATCTGTATAGTATTATATGGCATGATTGGCTGAGCTTATGATTGAATGAGAGTTCGGAAGATTATGGTGCTGAGGGTTTATTGAATTTGAGCAGTGGCTTATAATTTGTATATGGACGACCAACTTCAAACACTTGCAAAGACAATCCAACTGGCGATACACAACAGCGTAAAGCTTTTACCGTGGCGCGACTTTTCGGTTTCGACGCTTTCCCATCAGATCGCAAAAGAAGTTTTGGCTACCGCCAAGGTCGATCGCGATTCGCGGCGCTTTGCTCCCGATCAATTTACATTGACCATTCATCCTCACGAAACGGGTGAGTTGCAATCCGTCAAGCCTGAAATCCAGGATGATTTGGCCACGAACCTCGAGAAGGCGTTGAACGAATGTAATTTTTCTTTTACCAGAGAACCGCACATCACATTGGCGACAGACCCAACGTTGAAGAAGGGTGAGATTCGGGTCATTGCATGGCACAGTGCCGATCCGATGGAGATCACGCCCGATCCGAGAACCCTGTCCGTTGTCGAGTCCGAGCTTCCCAGAACGAACGCTTTCCTCGTTGTAGAAGGCCGCAGACATTTCCCGCTGAGCAAGCCGGTAATCACGATTGGACGCCGTGTCGATAACGATCTCGTATTGGATGGCCACCATGTTTCACGAAAGCATGCGCAGATAGAAGCCCATGAAGGTCGATATCAGATCGTCGATCTCGATTCGATGGCAGGCGTGAAAGTTAATGGACGCATGGTCCAGAAACAGACTTTGTTCGCCGGAGACGTGATTACTTTAGCCGATGTCGAATTTGTCTATGCAGAAGGGGCGGAAGTTCCACCCGCGGTCACACCACCGTACAGTCCTCCCTCTAAACCGGCTGATGAACGCGATGCAGAAACCCCACTCTACATAAGAAGATCGGATCTCAACGGCGATACCACACCGACGGGCAAGTCGGACGAGTGAAATCCAGATACACATCCAACCAAAGAATTCGTGTATGAAAGAGCATTTTAGCAGGCTAGAGGAGCGAATAGAAGGTCTCGTCGAGGGCGCATTGAGTCGCTTGCTCGGCGCGCAGATTCAACCTGCGATGCTGGCGGGGCAGTTGGCGCGGGCGATGAGTGATGGCGTGCGGAATGGAGAGGGGGATAAATTGCTCGCACCGGATCGATATGCATTGACCTTCAATCAAACTGCCGTGGAGATGCTGCTAGAGAAAATCCCCGATTTGCGGGAAGAACTTGCGGCGGGTTTGCTATCGATTGTACGTGAGAGCGGTTATTTTCTTTCCTGCGAGCCGCACATTGCTATTGCGGCGGATCCGACCCTGGCCGAGCACGAAGTGCGCGTCGTCGCCTGGCACAGTGAAACGTTGATCGAGGCCACGCAAGGAATGTCTGAGGATCTCAGCCAAGAACAAGGGGAGATGCCGATCGGTGCGTACCTGATCGTCAGCGGTTCCCGCCATTTCCCGTTGGATCGCCCGGTCATCAACATCGGGCGCCGCCTCGACAATCAACTCATTTTGGATGATCCGCACGTATCTCGAACTCATGCCCAATTGCGTCTACGAGACTCTCGTTTCGTTCTCTTCGATCTGGGATCTACGTCCGGGACGCGCGTGAACGATCGCAAGGCAAAGCAGCATGTGTTGCAGCCGGGGGACGTGATCACCATCGCCAGTACGCGTCTTGTGTATGGCGAAGATCCCAACGGACCACCGGATGAGACGCCGTCGTATCATCCTCCATTTCCACCTCGGCCGGCCGGGGATCAACCGACCAGAACCACTCTGAAAAAGGACTTGTCAGAACGGTGAGTGTCGATGTCCTGTTCCTGGTGCTGCGGCTTCTCGCAGCGTTGATTCTATACTTGTTCATTTCGGGAGTGATCCTCATACTCTGGCGCGATCTGCGGGCTGCCAGCATGTATGCACTGCGAATCCCTCTTGCATATCTCGACTTCGAAGGAATGGGGGATGAATGCGGCAGATTCAAATTGCAGGAAGAGAACATCATCGGACGCGCAGCCGAGAACACCATCCCGATCGTCGATGAAACCGTTTCTACGCGGCATGCAAGGCTGGCGTTCTACAAAGGTCAATGGCTGCTGGAGGATTTGGGTTCAAGAAATGGGACGAGGGTCAATGACATCCCCGTAAACGAACCGCTCGCGTTGGCGGATGGCGATCGAATCCAACTCGGAAAAGTAATCGCACGATTTGAAGCGAACCCGTCCGAAACGAAACCGGAGCAGGAGTGAGTACGCCGCCGCCAGGCATCTGCTTCCGCGAAGCGCTTCGAAATTGGGAAGGCTCTCGGGTTCGATTTATTACCCGTCTCGACTCTGCATAGCACTCAATGACACTTCATTCCAGGTATGTTAATATATCGCCTTGATAATTCATGGGAGGAAGCATGCAGGCTGCGCCAGCACTCGGTGTGATCGGTGGGTCTGGGTTGTACGCCATGGATGGCCTCGAAAATGGGGAATACCATGAACTCGATACGCCATTTGGAAGGCCGTCTTCCCGGTTGTTCGTCGGGGAGCGGGCTGGAAAGCGAATCGTATTTCTGGCACGGCACGGAATCGGGCACGTATATACGCCGGCAGCGGTGAATTATCGGGCGAACATCTATGCGCTGAAAATGATGGGCGTGGAACGCATCGTTGCCGTAAGTGCATGTGGTTCCTTGCGTGAGGATTACGTACCCGGCGAAATCGTCGTACCCGACCAATTGTTCGACCGGACCGAGGGACGACCTCGTTCCTTTTTTGACCGCGGCATCGTGGCCCATATCAGCGCTGCCGAACCGTTTTGTGCGGATTTATCGGAGACCCTGGCTGCGAGCGTCGAGTCGGCTGGCGGCCGTGTGCATCGCGGTGGAACTTACATTACCATCCCTGGACCGCGGTTTTCGACGAAGGCCGAATCGAACACGTATCGTGGTTGGGGGATGTCCATTATCGGCATGACGACATGTCCGGAAGCATTTTTGGCGCGGGAAGCCGAGATGTGCTATGCCGTGATGGCGCACGTGACGGATTACGACGTGTGGCATACGTCCGAGGAAACAGTGAGTGTGGAGCGCATCGTGCGCACACTAAGGGAGAATATGGAGCTCGCACAGGTTGCGATCAACAATCTAATTGATGAAATGGATGGTTCGCGTGCATGTGACTGTGCGGACGCTTTGAAGGATACCGTGCTCACGGATCCGGAACATCTCGATCCCGAAGCAGCGAGGAGGCTGGGCATTCTTGTCGAGCGCTATCTTCCGTGACCAGGTCGAGGAAAACGATCGACGCGAGGCCCTGCTTTTGGGTCTCGCTTTCGCTTTCCTCTGCCTGACATCGTTGGCTCTATTCCTTGCGCCCGCGGTAAAAACGCGTACGGCGGATGCGCTTGGTTCGCGCTGGCAGCACTTTTCCGTCTTGCCGGTGTGGCTGATCGCGGCGGTTGCTTTACGCCGTTCGCTGCAGCGGCTGCGGCCTCTTCGCGATCCGTTCATCCTGCCCGTCGGGCTGCTGCTTAGCGGTTGGGGTGTATTGACCATCTGGCGGCTCGCCCCGGGTTTCGGACTGCGGCAGATGGGTTGGTTCGTTCTGGGTGTGGGGGCGATGCTGATCGTGTTCCGATTACCTGCGGATTTGAGCTGGCTGCGGCGATATCGTTACTTGTGGCTGATCGTGGGCGTCTCCCTGACAGCCTTGACTCTCCTGTTGGGCACCAATCCTTCCAGCGTCGAACCGCGCCTCTGGTTGGGATGCTGCGGCTTCTACCTTCAACCTTCCGAGCCGTTGCGCCTGTTGCTGATCTCGTTTTTCGCCTCGTATCTGGCGGATCGAATGGCGTTCCGGTGGGGGGAACGTTCGAAGTTCTGGCTGATTGCATATGCCCCGTTGGTCGTCGTGTGGGGATTGTCGGTCGCACTGCTCGTCATGCAGGGGGACATAGGCGCGGGGACACTCTACCTGGTCATACTCACTGCACTGCTGTACCTGGTTACGGGCAGACGACAGATCCTCATCGCTGCTATCCTGATCATATTGGCCGGGGGATTGATTGGATTTGGGTTTTCTGCATCCGTACAGAATCGCATCCAAGCCTGGATCGACCCTTGGAGCGATCCGAGTGGCGGTTCCTATCAGTTGGTACAGGCACTCATCGCCGTCGCATCCGGCGGTGTGCTCGGGCGCGGTCCGGGAATCGGCTCTCCAGCTTTCGTCCCCGTCGTTCATTCCGATTTCGTCTTTACGGCCATCGTAGAGGAGTGGGGGTTGCTTGGCGGGCTCGGTCTGATTGCGTTGTTCGCGATTCTCGTGGCTCGAGGATTTCGGGTAGCGGCTAGGTCCAAAGAACCCTTCAGCGTGATTCTTGCCGGCGGCCTGTCAATCGGCTTTGCCTTTCAGACGATCCTGATCGTCGGAGGCAACATCCGTATGCTGCCTCTCGTCGGCGTGACACTGCCCTTCGTATCCTATGGTGGTTCATCATTGATGACCAATCTCATTGCACTCTCCTTTCTCCTTTTACTTTCGGGCAGTTCAGGAGGAGCCGGCAATTTCTCCCGGCCGCTGCTTACGATTCATGGCTGGATCACCGCCGCCTGGGTGGGTCTGGCCGTTCTGCTTGGGTGGTGGACGATCTATCGTGCCCCGCTTCTGACGGCGCGTACGGATAATCCCCGCAGGGCGGTATCCGAACTATATAACCTGCGCGGGAAAATCGTCGACCGGACGGGTGAGGTACTGGCGATGTCGTCCGGTGAACAAGGGTCGTACGAACGCATCTATCCGGCTCCCTGGGCTGCGACTGTAACGGGGTTTAGTTCACTGGCCTACGGTCAGACCGGGGTGGAACGGACGATGGACAAGGTGCTCCGCGGGGAGGAGGGGTATTCGCTGTCCGTCGGCTGGTGGGACCGGCTGCTTACGGGATATCCGCCTGCAGGATTGGATGTGCGTCTAACGGTCGACAGCGCCTTGCAGCGTAACGCTTGGGAAGCGCTGCAGGGCGAGACGGGAGCGATCGTGATCCTCGATCCTTCGACGGGAGACATCCTGGCCATGGTCTCGTCGCCGTCGTACGACCCCAACCGGGTGGACGCGGACTGGCAATCCTTGATCGACCGGGAAGGGGCACCCTTGCTGAATCGCGTCACACAGGCCCATTATCAACCCGGGATGACCTTTGCCCCGTTCGTCGTGGCTTGGTCCGAAACGGAAGGATTGCTGCGGCTGGAAGATCAGGCATCGAGTGCATCTTCTGCCGTGTCCGTGGACGGGACGGAGCTGCGTTGTTTGAAGAGCTTGTCCAATAAAGAGGAAGTTGATTATGGCCAGGCGCTGCGCGCCGCATGCACCGGTGCATTCATCGAATTGGGGGCAGATTTGGAAGCGAAAGGCCTCGTCGGCATGCTGCAGGCTTTCGGTTTCACTCGGCCGCCTTCGATCCGTCTCGAGACCGCTCCCGTGCCGGTCATCGCGGTCGGCCCAAGCGAAAGCGATTGGCAGATGGCAGCCATTGGGCAGAGCGATATCACCGTCACGCCGCTGCAGGTCGCACGAGCATTTGCAGCCGTACTTGCAGACGGCGACCTCCCGGCGTTGCGAGTTGTGGCTGCGATGAAAGACATGAACGGCCGCTGGCAGGAAGTCGATTCTCTCGCTGGAAAGGATGAAGCGATCGATCCCGAAACAAGCGAAAGAATCCGCATGGCGCTTACGGATGATTCGGGTTCAATCTTTCAATACACGGCTCAGGCGATCGCAGGAACGGCAGAGGAGCGTTTGAGTTGGTTTGTGTGTTCGACCGTCGATGATTTGGGCTTCACTCAACTGGTGTTGGTGATATTGGAAGATGCCCCGCCGGTACGAGCACAGGCGATCGGATTGTCGTTGCTCGATTGGCAAGGGGCATCGTCCAGCGCCCCTTGACCATGATTATCTTCGAGACTACAATGTTTTTGTGTGTAGGCATCGAGCGGAATTTTGCCCGCCGGCCGGTTGCTGTCGAAAGACAGCCCGATCCGGCGGCTTGTGTGTACAGACGAAGCTTGAAATATGTTTGAATCTCTGACCCAACGCCTGCAGAGTACATTTCGGCTGCTTGCCAAGAGAGGCCGCTTGCGTCCGGAGGATGTGGACGCGGCGCTTAAAGAAATCCGTCTGGCGTTACTCGAGGCGGACGTACATTACAAAGTGGTAAAAGAATTGCTAGAGCTCGTACGCGAGCGCGCTTTGAGCGCAGAAGTTGCCAGAGCACTAAATCCTGCCCAACAGGTCATCGTGATCGTCCAGGAGGTATTGGTCAAGACTCTGGGGCAACCCGTTGCGCTCAATCTCACGCGAGACAAACCACGCATCGTCATGTTGGTGGGCCTCCAGGGCTCGGGTAAAACGACCACCGCTGCGAAACTGGCGCGGCTATTGAAGACGGGCGGAGAACGGGTTTGGTTGGTCGCCGTCGATCCATACCGCCCGGCGGCAGCCGAACAGCTGGTCATCCTCGGCGAGGAAATCAAGGTTCCTGTTTCTTACGAACCCGATCTCTCACCGTTGGCGATGAGTGAGTCCGGATTTCAATCCGCTTCGAACGCAGGGGCGAGCGTCGTTATCCTGGATACGGCAGGGCGCTCGCAGGTCGACGAGGACATGATGGGCGAGCTTAAATCGATCCGCGATCGGCTCGCGCCTGTCGAGATCCTGCTCGTCGCGGACGCCATGACGGGTCAGGAAGCGGTGGACATCGCCCGAGGGTTTCGTGAAGCGTTGGACATCACGGGGATCATCCTGACGAAAATGGATGGCGACGCGCGCGGCGGCGCAGCGATTTCCATGCGTGCCGTTACCGGCATACCGATCAAATTCATCGGCGTCGGTGAAGCGAGAGACGCCCTTGAGATTTTCGATCCTGAACGACTGGCTTCGAGAATTCTGGGAATGGGAGACATCAGCGGCCTCGTCGAAAAGGCGCAGGCGGGAATGGACCCGCAGTTGGCAAGCAAGCAGGTAGATCGCCTGCGCAGCGGTGAGTTTACGCTGGAAGATTTCTTGGAGCAGATCGCCATGATCCAACGCATCGGTCCATTCGGTAAAGTGTTGTCGATGCTCCCGGGTGGATTGACCGGCGGTGCGCAGATCGACCAGGTTGCTGCCGAGAAACAGCTGAATCGAACGAAAGCAATGATACAATCTATGACAGTGTACGAACGGCAGCATCCGCAGATATTGAACGCCAGTCGAAAACGACGTGTTGCCGCTGGTTCGGGAACGACGGTTCAAGAAGTGAATCAGCTCCTGCGCCAGTACCGACAGATGCAAAGGTTGTTGAAAAGAGCCGGCAGGGGCGCTCTTAAAGGACTTTCTAATATAATGTAACGACGCTGCTGCATGCTATTCGCAGTGAGGTGATACGTGCTAACCTTCCTGGCATACCACTCCCCTCGATGCGTAAATTGGCGGCGATCAATAAAAATAGGAGAGTAGAGAATACAATGGTTCGAATTCGATTACGCCGGGTAGGTTCTCGTAACCAGCCAAGCTTTAGAATCGTTGCTGCAGACAAGGAAAGTCCGCGCGACGGGAAATTCCTCGAAATTCTTGGGCATTACAATCCACGGACGGAACCTTCGACGATTCAGGTCGACGAGGCTCGTCTATTCCACTGGCTCCAGAATGGCGCACAGCCATCTGACTCTGTCGTAGATGCGCTTCGCTCCATCGGAACATGGGAGCGTTGGGAGCGGTTCAAGGGCGGTGAGAAGCTTGAGAAGTTGCTCAAGGAAGCCGAAGCGGCCATGCCGCAGGTCGATCCACGTACGAGACGGGATGATCTCACCGAAAAACGTGCCGCCAAGAAACAGAAAAAGAAGGAAAAGGAAGCTCCTGAAGAAGCGGTAAAGGAAGAACCCGCCGAGGAGGCGAAGGATGACGAGGCGGAGAGTGAAGTGGAAGCCACCGAAGAAGTAGTGGAAGAAGAGGCTGAAGCGGAAACCGAAGAAGCGAAAGCCGAAGAAGTACAAGAAGAAGCCGACGAGAAGGATGAAGCGTCGGAAGAATAATCTGCAAACGGTTGGAACGTGCCCGATTTGAAAGCTTATGAAATGGCGCATCCGATGTCCGTTCAGCAACTTTTATGGCTCGAAGCAGCCCATTCACTCCGGGTTCCGGCAGCGAAGTGGGGAGAAAGATGACCTGGTATGAAAGCCTTGATTGAGTTCATTGCCAAGTCCTTGGTGGACGATCCTACGCAAGTGAAGGTCATGGAGTATACGCAGCGCCGAAACGTACGGATCACGTTGAGCGTTGCGGATGAGGACATGGGTCGAGTGATCGGCCGCAAAGGCCGGGTGGCGAATGCCATGCGCACCCTCCTGCGGGTCGCGGCGTCGCGTCGCGGAGATCGTGTTTCTCTGGATATCCTCTAGGTTACATGGACTCTGATCGGCCATCTACATACAACAGCGCCCGACAACCACCGGAATTCCTGGCTGTCGGGCGCGTCGTTCGTCCCCACGGTGTACGAGGCGGGTTGAATGTCTCTTCCAATTCTGAACTCATCTACAAACTTGAACCTTCCGTGAGTGTCTATCTCGGAGAGGTGAAAGAGCCGGCAACCGTTAAAACACTACGCCGGCACAGAAAAGAATTCCTGATGTTTATCGAAGGCTGCACAAACCGAGAAACGGCCGAAAAATGGCGTGGGGCAACGATCTATATCCGCTTTGCCTCGTTGGAGCCTCTTCCGGAAGGGGAATTCTTTCATTGGCAAATTGTGGGGTTGCACGTCGTAACAGCGGCGGATGAAGAACTCGGCACGATCGAGGAGATCATGGAAACCGGTGCGAACGACGTGTACCTCGTGCGGGATCCCACGGGAAAGGAAATCTTACTCCCAGCGATCGAATCGGTGATCCGGGAAGTGGACCTCGAAAATGGGAGGGTCGTCGTCCGTTTGATTCCGGGATTGATCGAGTAACGAAACCCCTACGAGATGTGTTAAAGACTTATAGGTTTTAGCGAACGGAAAGGTCCGGCGTTCGTTCAAAGGACCGGACAATTTGAATTGCTTGCTTCACGCAACTCCATGTGGTAGACTCCGCACGTTGTGTCAAGCACCAGGTAGTCCACGATGAGCAAATCAAGGAACAACATGATGCTTGAAAGATTGCATAGCTTTGAAGGGAATACGCCGGATGTCGAAGCTGCGGCAATCGTGGGCGTCGATGGGTTGACGATCGCATCATCCTTCCCTCTCGGCGTGGAGGAAGAGCGTGTATCTGCGTTGTCGGCCAGCATGTTGAATATTGGTAAGCGCATCTCGAGTGAATTGGAACGAGGCATGTTGGATGAAGTCTACATCCAGGGAGACGACGGGTATATCCTTCTGATGTCGGTGGGAAACGAGGCGCTGCTCTCTGTTCTGGCACGTCAGCAAGCCAAACTCGGCCTCCTCTTTCTGGAGATGCACAAGGCAGTCAGCGACTTGGGAGACCTTGTCCGCACATGAAGATGTATAAAACACACACGGCGAAAGAAATTTCAACGACGGTGGGGAGATCACCGAAAATCGGTCTCCCCACCGACCTTTTAAGGCGGAATCTATTCGAGAACGATACCTTCAGTCGGAGGCGACAATGACCAGATATATCTTCATCACAGGCGGTGTTGTCAGCTCTGTGGGGAAAGGCGTCACAGCGGCTGCGCTCGGCAAATTGCTCAAGGAGCGAGGCTTCGAGGTATCGATCCAGAAACTCGATCCCTACATCAACGTAGACCCGGGAACCATGAGTCCCTACCAGCACGGCGAGGTATATGTGCTCGATGATGGTGCGGAGACCGATCTCGACCTGGGACATTACGAGCGCTTTATCGACACGAGTCTAAATCGGGTATGTAATGTAACGACGGGTCAGATTTACTCCGAAGTGATCGCACAAGAACGACGAGGCGATTTTCTCGGAGGGACGATTCAGGTCATTCCCCACATAACCAACGAAATCAAACGCCGTATCGGACTCGTGTTTCGGACGACCAACGCAGACATCGTGATCGTTGAAGTTGGCGGTACCGTCGGCGACATCGAGTCGCTGCCGTTTTTAGAAGCGCTGCGCCAGATGCGCTCGGATATCGGCCGTGATCGGACGATTTTCCTGCACACAACCTGGCTGCCGCGCATCGGCGCAACCGGGGAGTTGAAAACGAAACCGACCCAGCATTCGGTGCGAGAACTACGCTCGATCGGCATCCAACCGGACGTGATCGTCGCTCGCTCCGACTATGTCGTTGGCGAGGATTTACGCGATAAGATCGCCTTGTTTTGCGACGTCGATGCACGTGCCGTGATTCCACTCACGACGACTTCCATCTTGTACGAGGTGCCCTTGCTCCTGGAACGAGAAGGATTGGGAGAACACGTACTCACCCGCCTGGGTTTGAAGGCCAGGAAAAAACCGGAGTGGACCGAATGGGAACGCATGATTGCCGCCGAGCGTAAAGAAAGACCGAAAGTTCGCATTGCGTTGGTCGGCAAGTACGTCGAGTTGCAGGATGCGTACATGAGTGTGCGCGAGGCCGTGCGTCACGCGGCGTTGTCGGCGGGGGTAAAGGCCGAAATCATCTGGCTGCATTCCGCGGAGTTGGAGAAAGGAAAAGGATTCGCCGAATTGGAAATGGCGGATGGCGTGATCGTACCCGGGGGATTCGGATCGCGGGGGATCGAAGGGAAGATCTCAGCGGCTCGCTACGCGCGTGAAAATAAGGTGCCGTATTTGGGCCTTTGCCTCGGCATGCAGGTTATGGTGATCGAATTCGGCCGGCACGTGTTGGACTCGGAGGACGTGAATTCGACGGAGTTCAACATCAATACGCCGCATCCGGTAATCGACTTGCTTCCCGAGCAGCGCGGAATCGGTGACATGGGCGGCACGATGAGATTGGGATTGTATCCCTGTGTGTTAAAACGGGGCACCATCGCCAAACACGCCTACAACTGCAACCGGGTGGAGGAGCGTCATCGCCATCGATTCGAGTTCAACAATACCTATAGGGAAATCTTCGGTGAACACGGGATGGTCTTTTCCGGTCTTTCACCGGATGATCGTCTGGTCGAAATTGCTGAGTTGAAAGATCATCCTTTCATGCTCGGTTGCCAATTCCATCCAGAATTTCTATCTCGACCCAATCGGCCTCATCCTCTCTTTAAGGCGTTCCTCGAAGCCGTGGCGGTAAAGGCAGAAGCGCGGATGAAAGTCGGCAAGCAGAGCGTGGCGCAAGGCACGGATTAAACCCATCCGGATTGGACTGCCGCTTCTTCCCTGGGGGAAGTGAAAATTGGGCTAATCGCCGTCCAGAATTTCCGGTGCCTGTTCGGAAACGCTGAGACGATCCGCAGTCAGCTTGGCGATGCCGTTCCGGGTTTGATTTACGAGGCGCAGTAATTCCGCCTCGATTGCCCCCAGCGATTCAACGATGTAATCATCCGCCTCACGGCGGATCAGCTC
>DAOUEE010000201.1:0-19057 GCA_034430695.1 Anaerolineales bacterium
TCGTTGGCGTACTGGACCTCTTCCAAAGCCCGGATTCCACAATCGACGGTGACGATAAGATCCGCCCCGTTGGCTTTTATCCGCTCCAATGCCTCCAGGTTCAGTCCGTATCCTTCGCGAAAACGATCGGGGATGTAGTGTGTGACATGTCCCCCCAAAGCCAAAAAGTACTCCACGAGCAGCGCTGTTGCAGTCACGCCATCGGCATCATAATCACCATAGACTACGATATTCTCGCCCTCGTCAATCGCTGCTTCGAGCCGGTACACTGCCGAATTCATTCCCTCCAACAAAAATGGGTCAGCACCCTCTTGCGCCGTTTCACTTAAGAAAATTTCGGCATCAGCCACCGAATGAATTCCACGATTGGCGAGGATTTGCCTTTCGAGTTTTGAAAATCCGGAAAGTGTTTGCATCGAATCGTTTTTAATTGTCTGAGGCAGTATCCAGCGCTTGTTCAAATGATTTCCCTTCGTCATTTTATCCCCCTGTAGGTGTATGCAATCCTTATTCTACACGTTTCTCAACATTACGCGCAGTTTTTACTCATCCTGAATGCGTGTTACGATATACGTATGCGAATCGTATTTGTTGGTTCTCCTGAATTTGCCATTCCCAGCCTGGATGCTTTACACGAATTTTTTAACGTCGTCGGCGTAATTACGCAGCCGGACCGGCCTGCTGGAAGAGGACGAAACCCACAACCTCCTGCTGTAAAATCTTATGCAGTCCAACACGAGATCCCTTTTATCCAGCCGCGAAAAGTACGCGAAGCTGAAGTACAAACGCAGCTCGAGCGTTGGAAAGCGGATGCCGCCGTCGTCGCAGCATATGGACAGATCCTTCCGGCTTCCCTGCTCGACATCCCTGTCCATGGTTTTATCAACGTGCACGCTTCGCTGCTGCCTCGCTGGCGAGGCGCTGCCCCCGTTCAAGCCGCAATACTGCAAGGCGACACGATTACCGGTGTCACAATCATGAAAATGGATCCCGGCATGGATACAGGGCCGATTATTTCCCAATCCGAGGTAAGTATCGGGGACGAAGAAACCGCCGGTGAACTTCTATCGCGTTTATCGCACGTCGGCGCACAACTGCTCATCGATACCCTTCCTCCTTATCTGGAAGGCAAAATCGAGATCACCCCCCAGAACGATCAGGAAACGACCTACGCTCCTCTGATTCACAAAACGGATGGGAGGTTCACGCCCAATCAGAGCGCAGCGTATGTCGCCAGACAGGTACGTGCTTACGAACCTTGGCCCGGGTCCTATTTTGAGTGGGACGACAAGCGTGTGCGCGTTCGAAAAGCACACGCGCTTCCTTCAAACCAGGCCGAGATTGGTAGCCTGATCGAAGTCGATGAATTTCCGGCAATCCGCATGAAAGAGGGCGTGCTCGTACTCGATGTACTCCAGATTTCCGGCAAGAAGACGCTGCCGGGCGATGTTTTCTTACGAGGAGCGAGAGGCTTTCTGGGATCCATGATCGAGTTATTGTAGATCCTTCATAAATCCGACGAAGCTGCAATACACAGACACTCTTGCCGCTTTCAGTAGAAATATTACACTAAAAAACGGCAAATCAGATGCTTCCATGTTAGACTGATCGCGAGGTCGTGTTATGTCGCCTTCTAAACCACTTTCCGGACCGATGGAACTGCAAATATTGCGTACACTCCATCCTCCACTCCCGCTGCTCGAGCAAATTGCCCTACTTCACACAGAAGCAGGTTTTTCTGTAACCTCTACAGAGATCAAAAAACGCATTGACGATTTACCGAGCACAGATCGCCTTCTTCTTGCAGTTTCCGGTGAACACCTAATTGGCTATGCGCATTTACGTATAACCTGTGATCTCTATCATGATAAAGCGGCGGAGATCGTTTCCATTATCGTGAGGGAACCGTACCGAAAACAATACATCGGCCGACGGTTGATCAAGGCCGCAGAAACGTGGGCGCGCCAATCCGGGTTGTCGCGTGTATTGATTCGAGCGGATCACAACAAAGAAGATTTGCTTTTCTTTGCCCTTGCCATGGAATATGAAGAAGATCGTAACCTTCTCGAATTAACCCGCGATCTCGATGAAACCTCCTGATCGGTATCGATTCTTGCACTACGTTCGATTCAGCCTCTGATTATGTTGACAACCACATTTTATATGGCAGAATGGCCGTGCTATGCCCTCATTGTCGACTGAATTACTTGTCATTGGCGCCGGCGCCACAGGACTGGGTATTGCCTGGGATGCATGCCTGCGCGGGATTAAAGTTGTCGTTGTCGACCAAAGTGGTATCGCCCACGGTACTTCGGGACGCTTCCATGGACTGCTTCATTCAGGTGGGCGCTACGCGATCTCAGATCCCGACATCGCCCGCGAGTGCGCGGCCGAAAATTCAATTCTGCGACGCATCGCACCTCACGTTATCGAGGATACTGGTGGGCTTTACGTTTCCTTGAACACTGACCCTCCAGATTATGCCTCCGAGTGGTTCCGCTCCTGCCGGGAAATAGGTATCGATGTAGAGCGCATAGCGCCTGAGGAGGCATATAAACTTGAACCGCCGCTGACCAGAGACATAGCCCTTGCGTTTCTGCTCAACGATGGCGCATTGGATTCCTTCGATCTTCTGCACAGCCTATCAGACTCGATCCGCCAGATCGGAGGCAAGATCTGGTTGAATCACCGGCTTGCGGATTTCGTCATCGAAGATCATCGAATCGTTGCCGCACAACTCATCTCAGAATACGATCAGGAAACAATTCGAATCGGCGCCGATATCGTGGTCAATGCCGCAGGACCCTGGGCCAACCAGGTTGCCGTACTCGCCGGGATCAAAATTCCCATCACACTCAGCAGGGGAACGTTGATCGCGATGGCGAATAGACTAGTCAACCGCGTTATCCACCGCTGCCGTCCCCCTGCGAGTGGTGATGCAATCGTCCCTGCCGCATCGGTGATGGTAATGGGTACTACGGATATTCCCGTCTCCTCTGCCGAAGACCTCGCCATCGACCCATCCGAAATCGACTTTCTGATCCATCAAGGCGAGGAACTTATCCCGGGATTCTCGAACCGTAGAGCACTGCGAGCCTGGTCGGGCATTCGGCCTCTATATAATCCAGGCCAGCACGCTTCGGAAACTACAAGATATGTCTCGCGTTCTCACGCTCTAATTGATCACGCCGTCACCGATGGTATCTCCGGGTTGCTTAGTGTCTTTGGTGGAAAGCTGACTACGTTTCGGTACATGGCAAAGCAAGCGGTGGACTTTGTGGCAAAAGAACTCCACGTTGAGGAAGAGTGTTCTACCGATTCTGTGTGCATAAACCCGCAGCGTCATAATTATGTTCTGCTGACCGATCGGGCAAAGCGTTTGTATCAACCCCACGAAGATCTCAATGATCCCGTGATTTGTGAATGTGAAATCGTTACCTACTCGGATATCGAGACCTCACTTCAGTCTGGAAATTATTCTGGTTTAGACAGCTTGCGACGCGGAACGCGTTTGGGAATGGGACCTTGTCAGGCTGCTTTTTGCGCCTTGCGTGCGTGCGCGCTGGCCTATCAATCACACGAAGCGCAGGAGATGCTGCGTGACTTCGCGGCATTTATCGAGAGGCGATGGCAGGGTACGCTTCCCTTGGCCTGGGGGCCGAGCATGCGGCAGATGGCTCTTGCGCGCAGGATATACCTCGAACTGCTCGATGTACAACAACTCCTGGGGGATGATTCTTGACGGACGTGCTGATAGTCGGGGCCGGACTTAGCGGATTATTCGCATCCATAGTCGCCGCGAAATACGGCGCCCGCGTGACGCTAGTCGCTGCAGGCAACGGTGGACTTTCCATCTCGCATGGCTGCATCGATGTGTGGTCCAGTTCCTCACCATCCCGGGTACTTTCCCGCCTCAGGAAAACACATCCATATCGACTTGCTGGAAAACGCGCGCTCAATGACGCCGTCGATATTCTCGACGAGATATCAAGGAATGCAGATTATCCCCTCCTTGGAACGCTCTCAAAATCAACATTTCTTCCGACGGCATTTGGCGCAATCCACACCACAGCTTATGCACCGGCATCATTAGCACAGACAAGCATTCAAAAAGGCAAGCCGATCTCGATCGGCACGATTGCCGGGCTGCGGGATTTCTTCCCCATCCTGTTTTCCAAGAACCTCGATATGAACGGCTATACAGTCGAGCGTACGATCCAGCTTCCACTTCCAGGGCCCGAGCCACGCCGCGATCTCTACGCCACGGATCTCGCTCAGCGCTTTGAAAATTCCTCAGATTGGGTGTCGATTGCCAGGTTGTGGAAACCGCGCCTGGCAGGTGTAAGCCGTCTCGGTATCCCCGCGGTGCTTGGTCTTCATCATTCTCACCGTACCTTTACGGCGTTCCAAGACTTACTCGATGTTGAGATCTTCGAAATCCCCACCCCACCACCGAGCTTGCCAGGGCTGCGCCTGGAAAAGGTGTTGTCTACCACGGCGATCAAGATGGGAGTCGACATCATCCTCGGCTCATCCGCAATCGGACGGATAGAACACGGCAGGAAAGCCAGGCGCGTATCCGGCGTCATACTTCAATCCACCGGGGGCGAACGCAATATCGATGCTTACAGCGTCATTCTGGCAACCGGTGGTTTTCTAAACGGGGGGCTGGCTGCGAGGCGAGACGGGAAGATCGTCGAGTCCGTATTTAATCTTCCCGTCCAGTATGCAGAAGGTCGTCAAGCCTGGCTTGCAGCATCACCTTTCGATAGACAGCCCTACGAGAAATATGGTTTGCTTGTCAATTCACGCATGCAACCTCTCGAACTCCAGGGCGATCCGGTTTTCGAAAACCTATATGCTGCTGGTGGAATCATTTCAGGCGCGGATCGACAATACGAAGGCTCTCGCCAGGGCATTGATCTCGCAACTGCGCAGCGCGCCGCGGAGGCTGCTCTCGAATGAAGCAAGAGTTACTCGCTGCGGACCATTGCATCAAATGCAACATCTGTACGGCTTCCTGTCCCGTCGCGAAGACGACGGATCTATTCCTCGGTCCAAAAGCAGTTGGTCCCCAGGCTTACCGCTTTCAAATCCCGCACGCGGCTCTGCCTGACGTAAGCGAATCGTGGTGCTCGAGCTGCGGAACGTGTTCTCTCGTTTGCCCGCATGACGTCCCGGTGGCGGATATGATCGCACGGATGAAGGAGCGGCCGGGGCGTGAAATCTCGTGGAGAGATCGAATCATTTCGCGCCCCGAAAACTTAGGCCGACTCGCCTCTAGATTTTGGAGCCTTGCGAACTCACTGCTTCAATCACCCGCTGTTCGCTCCGTACTCGATAAATATCTTGGCATCAGCAGCAAAGCAGTTCTCCCCACTTTCGCGCGGACAAATTTACGGAAAGCCCTGCGCGATTATTGCGTCAAGACACCGAACCGTCTCGAAGAAATATCGCGTCTCACCGTCGGCTATTTTCACGGCTGCAGCACGAATTATTTCGAACCCAGAATTGGCGAATTTGCGATCGCGATTCTCGAGAGGCTTGGATTGTACGTGTTTCTACCCCCTCAGGTTTGCTGCGGTTTACCGCTCCAATCCAATGGACTATTCGATGCGGCACGTAAACTCGCAAATCAAAATATAAAATATCTGGAGCCATTTCTCCGAGAAAAGATCCCGATGGTAGGAACCAGCCCTTCTTGTACGCTGGCGTTTAAACATGACTATCGCGCCATACTTGGGATCGAAACGGAAGAGTCAAACCTACTCGCGAATTCGACCTACGATTTCTTCGAATTCATTCTTCAATTCATGTACGATGAAATTTCGCGAATTAAATACAGACCTGTGTCGGCCCATGCGCTTTACCACCCGTCGTGCCAATTACGCAGCCACGGAATAGGCACACCTGCGTTGCCAATCCTGCGTAACATCCCCGGTCTCGAACTCGAGGTTTCCGATTTCGCCTGCTGTGGTACGGCAGGCACCTACGGCATGAAGTCCGAACGCTACGAGGTTGCTTATGCGGTCGGAGAGAATCTATTCCACAAGGCGATTGAAATGGGTGCCGACTTCGTCATGTCGGATTCGGAAACATGCCGCTGGTGGATTGCAGAACACACGAACTTGCCTGTGTACCACCCTCTCGAAATACTCGCTCGCTCGATGGGAATCGCATGAAAAGCTTGTTCCTCGTAAGGCATGGCCTTTCGGAGGCAAATCGCGAGCACATCGTGCAGGGTCAATCCGATTATCCGCTTTCGGATGAAGGACGTATTCAATCCCTCAAACTTGCGGAGTACTTTTCGAGTTCGATCGATTCGCCCGATTCCATCATTTCCAGTCCACTCATGCGTGCTCGCGAGACTGCGGAAATCATCGCTCACCAATTCGGCTGCATAGTGGAATATGACGACATATGGATGGAACGCAGGCTGGGCGAAGCACAAGGCATGGACTACGAAACTGTAAGGTCCTGGTACGCATCGAACGGCGTGCCTTCTCCGTATGAGCCAATTCACGGCAACGGAGAGAGTTGGTTGGAATTGTTCATCCGCGCCGGTCGCGCCCTGCTTACACTCATGAATCGACCAGCGGGCACGTACATCGTGGTGTCTCACGGCGGTTTTCTAAACGCCGTTCTGCGCGCGATCTTGGGGCTTGCACCACACAGTGGCCGGACTTTTCCTCCAAGGTTTATTTTCGAGAACACCGGATTTGCACAAGTAGAGTACGATGACATGTATGCCAGCTGGCAAATCGTCAGGTTAAATGCCACGCCGCATCTAAAAGACGTAACTTATTAATCAATGTATATTCAAGAATATATTTTCGTTATAGAACTACGAGGCAAGAATTCGCTCGTCACCTTTTCTCATCGTAATTCCAACCGAATCCAAGTATTCCATGATGGCCAGTGCATATTTTCTTGAAGTGTGGAACTTATCGCGTACCTGTGCGACCGTAATGCTGTTTCCTCTCTCGAGTAAGCGCTTGATCTCTGCGACGAACGCATCGTAATCTATCGAGCGTAACACAACGTCCTTCGACAACTGTATCAGCGTGCCGGATTCAATCAAATACTGATACAAATCATCTCCAACCATCTGGCTGCTCTCCTTGACACTGGGCGTCGAATACGGATTTTCCTTGAACAACTTCAGTAGTTCAGCAATTGCCGTCTCCTGTTTCTTCATCAATTCGACTTTGTGCCCCCGACTAGACACCCGATCTTTTTCGATAGCGACGACGTTTGCGTCTACAGCTCTTTTCAGCATGATCGGAAATAATCTTGCGGCAAGGTCCAGCCTCGCTTTGAGCTCTTCCAGGGGCATACCCAGACGCAGAGGGTTCTGATGGTGGAACGTTTCGAGTACGATTCGAAGTCGCTCTACGAAAGTATTCCAAGCCGTTCTGCTGATGACGATGTCCTCCATTTTGGGAGGTTCTGTTGTCCCGTCAACGTTCAAGACGATGATCTCCTTCCGGCCGAAGAGATCCGCGATCGCCTGCTCTTCTTTCTCGCCTTCGAGTCTCGCATGCACGAGTGCCTTTCGAAGCGTGACGGGACCAAGATCGTCGAGGGATTGCACCAGGATGTCTGCAGGATTACCTTGCAGCAATTTCTCCAACCTCGTGATATTTCTTTCATCGAACCGCTTACGCAACCGCGTGGGATGCGGCTCGAGGATCACGCCACCCCCCAGTGTAGCTCCGGGTGATGGCCTGCGAAGGATAAATCGATCCCCACGAGCGGCAACGAAGGGTCTATCCAAAATGAGCTGCAGCCAGCCCGACTCTCCAGGTTTTATTTCATCGCGAGCGAGAAGGCGCACGCGGACTTCTCGCTGTGCTGATCCGCTGAACAACCTCAATTCCATGTTGTGCTTTAGTTTGGTGGCTGCGTCTTTCAGATGCCGGTAATGTACTTCGATATTTTGCGTCTCAACGTATGTACCTGGAAGTGCAACGACATCTCCTCGTTCCAATTCTGCGACTTCAATGCCCGTCAGATTCGCTGCAACGCGACTTCCGGGGATAGCCCTCTCGATTTTTTGCTTATGCGTTTGCAAACCCCGGATACGCGTCTTTCGCCCGCCGGGAAGCACTACTACTTCCTGACCAACACTCAATCCCCCATCGACCAATGTCCCTGTCACGATCGTCCCAAATCCTGATATCGTGAAAACGCGGTCGATTGGAAGCCTCGGTCGTCCTACGCTCCTTCGTTCTTCACTTTCATCCAACACTTCTTGAAGCGCATCCTGCAATCGATCGAGGCCCACCCTGGTTTCGCTCGAAACTGGTATGATCGGCGCTGAAGTAAGCCTGGTTGGAGCCAGCAGTTCCCGTACTTCGTCAGCGACGAGCGTGAGCCAGTCCTCGTCCTCGACTAGGTCCACCTTCGTAAGCGCTACGACGGCGCAGTGGATGTCCAACAAATCGAGTATGGCCAGATGCTCTCGGGTCTGCGGCATAACACCTTCGTCGGCCGCGATCACGATCAACGCGGCGTCGATCGCGCCAACGCCGGCGAGCATGTTGTCGATGAAATCGCGATGACCGGGCACATCGATAATCCCAACTGTCTCCCCGTCTGGCAGTTCCATCCAGGCAAAACCGAGATCGATGGTCATTTCTCGATCTTGTTCTTCTTTCAGGCGATCGGGGTTGATGCCAGTCAGCGCCCAGATCAAACGCGACTTGCCGTGATCCACATGTCCGGCAGTTCCAATGACTTTCATCGCTTGAACATACTCGCGGACAGGTTTATCCAAAGAATTCGTGTGCAGCTATCGTTCACTCTGCAAAGATGATTACACATTAGTTGGTTCCATCATTCCGATGGCTCTGCGTCTGCTGAACGTGGTATCCCCCAATAACACATCTATTTCGTCAATTAGAAGTCTCATCGCGTCCAAGTGATATTGAGATTTGAAATGTTGATTCGGGAGAAATATCGGTTCGAGTTATTCTTTCGATTCTGCTGCCCACTCACGGAACGTCGTCATCATATGCGTCAAGCGTTCGAGGTCATTTTCTCGCATCGTGTTCAACAAACGCAATGCTTCCGTTGAATTTTCTTCAAGAAGATCCAACTGTGCAGCAATTCGGTCGTGCAGCCGGCTATGCTCCCGCCATTGTTCATCAACGGTCAGTTTGTATGTATTCCACCGTTTTTGATCATCCGCCTGGAAGGCGCTCCATTCCTGCTTCGCCCTGTCCGTGTTGATGCGATGCATTTCAGTAAGCTCGTTAATTCTTCTCTCCAGACGATCAAGGGCCTTGTCCAAGTCATCTTTCACTTGCTTTAAATTTTGATACGCCACCTCGAAGGTCAATAAGCGTTCGTCGAGTTCGCCGCCGCGCTTAATGTACTCATCGAACTTCTTTTCTTTTTCCTTCCAAACACGTTCGAACTCGGCTTGTTTCAGGTTTTGCTTTTCTGCCCATATTTTTTGGGTCTCTAGCTGTTCGTCTTCACTTGCTTTCAACTCCGAAATCTGAACTTCAATTCGCCGCACTCGATCAAGTATGCTATCGAATTCCCCGTGAAGTTCGTGGGATCCTTTTCGAACGTTGGATACTTCGGATTGAACGTCGGCAACTCTCTTGGCATCCTGTTTTCTACCTTCTTCTATTGATGCTATCGATCGGGACCGGAGGTCGTCATTGGCGATAAAATCATCCAATTCCTTGCGGAAATTATCCAATTCTTTCGAAATACGGATTTCCTCCTGCTTTCGCTCCTGGGCCTCTTCGCTGATCTTGTTCAAATTTTGCACCTGCTGTCGAATCTCATCGATTGTATTCGCGTTTTCCTTGAGATCCGCATGCCTGACTTTTTCTATTTCCTTTTCCTTTTTCGTCCGCCTCTCTTCGGCATCCTTTAATTGATTCGAAATCTCTTTCCGATGTTGGACGAGGGTATCGTCGAATTGGTTTATACGGGCTGCCAATGCCGTCAGGCGCGTCAACTCTTCCGACATTTCCTGTCCTTGATGCACCTGTTTTTCGACCTTTTCTTCGAGGTTGCTCAGGCGCTCCATCAACCGGCTGATGGCATCGCCATCTTTCCTGCGAGTCTCGTCCAGCCACTCAAGCCGCTTTACGATTTGCTCTTGCTCCATGATTTTGACCTCGTTTATAGCAGCGCGCGGATTATAGCATACGGTGAATTGGCGCTTACGGAAATAATTGGGTCATTCCGGCCACTGCTTCGACGACCCACGGGTAGCTCAACTGGGGGAAAATTCCAAGCAGCACGCAGAATGCCACACCAGCGATCATGAAACCCCTTTCTACTAACGGCATCGCTATCGGTCTCCCCGCGTAGTCTGCCGAAAGGAAGATTCGCAGCCATCTCAAAGCAATTGCTCCGATACATGCAAGCGATAAAATCACAGACAAACCTGCGATCAGATCGGCATCTAGCAACGCGACGATCAGCGCCCACCTTCCAGGAAAACCTGCCGATAATGGAAACCCTGCCACCGAAAGCAGTCCTGTTATAGCGGCTACAACGGAGAATGGTGAATAATACGCCACTCCCTTATACTTGAAGTCTTCATTCGATTCAGGTCTGTAATTCTCAATTGTCGCCAATCCAATTCCCAACACGGTAAGGCTAATCGCTCGAATGCCTGCCAGATCGATTGCTAATTGGAACCCCGCCGGGGTGTTTGTTCCGATGGCCAGCAAAGTCACACCGAAATCCGAAAGCAGTGCATAAGCCATGATCTTTCGAAGAGAACGTTGAGCGAGTGCCCAGACGCTGCCCAGACAAATCATCACAATCGCGGCGACGCGTATTCCCTGAAACAATCCGAGATTTTCGCGAAGCCAGACGAACGAATCGAGAAAGCGCAGTAGGAAAAACACACCAGCGCTTTGAAGCAATATCGTAACGAATGCCAGGGCATACGGGTTCGACTGCTCTGCCGCACCGGGAAGCCAGATATGAAACGGCGGCACCGCCATGAGCACACAAAACCCCAGTGCAAGAAGAATTGTCGCTCTAGTAGCCAGTTCCGGCGTTGCCGGCGTAACGCCCTGGCTTTCTAGAATCCAACCCGCAATGAGGATGGCAACCATTCCGAAGGTGTAGAGCACGAGCAGCCGGACGATCCCGGATCGAAAACGCGATTCTCTGGACGAGAGAATGAGAACCGCCCCCATCGCAGTAATTTCGAGGAATATCGCTGCAAAGAGGAACGGTTGAATCATAAATGAAGCAGCCACCACGCCGATCGATATGATGCCTACGAAGATGAAGGTTCGATTGGGGCGGGCGATCCATACGCCGCCAAAAATAAGGCTTCCGACCAGATACATGAATGCAACAGCCGCACGATTTCCCTGATCCAGGGTCATCGATCTTCCCAACAAATGCCAAGTGCCGCTCCATTTCAACGAAACGCCGAGCAAGACAAACGGCTCTTCCAGTGTGGCCAACAACGTAAAGCCCCCGATCATTAACGCACCGGCCGATGCGATTGAAGCCGTCAAGCGCAACCGGCTTCGGAAGGGCAAAACTACGATTGCCAATATCCCTGTCAATATCAGGATGATCAACGGCACACTCATAATTTACAGCCTCGTTTCGGATTGATCGATATCATGGACAAGTGTCAAATAGCCGCAGACGAGTGCGATTCCGACGTGCACAGACGCCAACAAACCAACGACTGCCAAAGATGGCTCGAGGATGCTATACGTGATCTCGAAACCCGATAGGAATGTCAGCAGGCCGATGCCCACGCGCAGCGGCTCCTCACACAATCCCAGGTGAAGAAAACTCAAACAAATCAATAATGCGGTGCCGGTTCCGATCTCCGGCGGTAGCCCCTCGAGATTGACCAGATTTCCCGTGCTGACGCCGAGAGCAACAAGCAAAACAAGCAACACGGCCAAGACCCGAAATAACCGATTGAATGGAATCGTTCTCAATATATCTTCTGCAGGATTGGTTCTCACCGTCCTCAGATAGATCAAAAAGATTACGCATGAGACCATTCCTGCGACTAATTTTGCAGCAGCAATTTGCACGTTTAACACGCAGGAGATCAAGAATGCAACCAAGGCATATTGCACGGCAAGCGTGAACACCAACAATCTACGATCGTCGAACAGCACGAGTAAACTGCCGGTAATGGCGATTCCGATCGTCGCAATCTGAAGCCACACCTCCGATGCCGTCATCCTATGCCCCTCACACCTAAAAAGGTCAGAAGCAATACCACTACGAGCCATAACATTGCACCCTCCCCTTCGAAAATTTGGCTCGTAGCGCGTGCCGCCCTCAGAATGACACGGCCACCAAATTCGAAAAATCTCATGACTGGATTCAAATCGATCCAAGCAAGCAATCTGCCCCATCGATCGACTTCGCGGTGAGGTAGGCGGCGAATGACGAGAAGCAACAGAACCGCCATCCCGCCGATCGCTAAAAAGCCCGCCAATGCGACGAGGCTGAAACCTTTCGCCATCCACAAACCGAGCCCGATAGAGACAAACACCGGGAAACCCAGCCCCAACCCATACATAAGTCGTACGGAACTCTCAGCTGTCTGCCATTGAACGGAAGGTAAATAGAAGTAGCGCAACGTTCCCAGGCTTAATAAAACCATGCCGGTAATA
This sequence comes from Anaerolineales bacterium, assembly GCA_034430695.1. Lineage (GTDB taxonomy): Bacteria > Chloroflexota > Anaerolineae > Anaerolineales > E44-bin32 > WVZH01. Next base: position 12,642 of record DAOUEE010000201.1, read on the forward strand.
CCCACGACGAGCTTCAGAATACCGGGTAGACTGTCAATCTGCTCAAACATGCTTGTGAGCACGAGGCCGCCAGGCGTCCCGGGAAAACCTGCGACGACGATCGCGCACATGACGGGCCAAATTCGATGCGCTGGTGAAAATATCTCTATCGAATAGAACACTGCACCGAGTAATATCATGATCGCGCCGGCGGCCGCAATCACGCTGGCGTTGCCTGCGGTCGTGCTCGCAACGAACACGCCGAGACCCGAGATTGCCATCTTAAAAGCCTGTTGAATTCTCGACTCGTCTCGATCGAAGACCCATTGCACCCCACCGACCAACAGCGCCAGGCCACCCACCAATTTCAACCAGGGTATAACGTCCTCCGGCATGCCAAGACTAAAGACCCTGGCGAACAACGTCAGCGCCGTAGCCGCGGGTAAAAGCTGCTGCAGTATATCGATTCCTTCCCGCTTGGCCGGATTTTGCACCGTGCCAGACCTCGACTGGAAGAAACCAAGTCGCAGCATGGCAGCAAAAGAAATTAGCAAAATGGCTGTAGAAGAATGGAACGATGTAGATAACGAACTATCGCCTCCTGACGATACATTCACCATTGCCGCTAGCAGGACGAGAAGCAAGCTTCCGCCCTTGATTGCCAATCGCGATGTCAGTAATGGGATAAGCTCTTCCCGGGTTCTCATGTCGATCATTACAATTACGGAGGCAACATCCATTAATGTCCATGTGATCGCAAAGGTAAGTATGTTTCCGGATAACATGCTCATCATCGGAAATACAGCATAAAGCAACAGAAATGCTCGCCTTCGCGGCCGCGCTTTATAACGTGCGGGATAGGTCAGTACGACGGTCAAGAGCAAGGTCGAAGAGGCATAGATGAAAGGCCAACTTATGGAATCCAGCTTTAACTCAAGCTGTGATTGGAACAAAGACTGCGGTCTCCATACGGATACTTGTGTCACGCTGGGAATGGCCGTGATCAAGATCAAACTCACCAACCACACCAAAAGCGCCGTGCTTACTTCGATTATCCACCCAATTCTTGTCGGACGATTTCTGCTGTACCAGGCGATTGCGGCACCCAACAGCAATAAAAACGTTGGCAGTAAAACCATTTCCACCTCAAGATCTGGCGATCTTTCACTACTTCGGCCATAAGCATACCATGGGTGACTGCGCGTTAGTTAACCTTCTTGAGACTCGTTTTAATTCTAGAATCTGCTGTTCGATCTGATCACCTGCAACCACATAGGTTTTGGCGCTTGGCTTCCAGCGATGTGCTATAATTTTGGCCGATAATTCTCGTCGCTCCTTATATCGTATAAAGTTCACGATGAAACGCCGGCATTCGTGCAGGGAGCATAGATCGGGCGGACACTCCCCGCCTCGCTCGAAATTAGGTCATGCGATTAAGGACGGCACAGGGAACGACCCGCCGTCTTTTAGGTTATACGTTCGGGAGATTCATAATGTCCACCATTTCTGCCGTAAAAGGAACGCGTGATTTTTACCCTGCCGATATGGCCTTCCGTGGTTGGTTGTACGAAACCATACGAACGGTCTCGGAACAATTCGGTTACCAGGAGTTTGAAGGCCCTTATCTCGAGAGGATGGAGTTATACGCCGCGAAATCCGGTGAAGAGTTGGTCAACGAGCAATCTTTCGTGTTCGAGGATCGCGGCGGCGACGTTGTCGCTTTACGGCCGGAACTGACGCCGACGCTGGCACGAATGGTGGCCTCACGCAGCCGTCAATTGATTCAGCCGATTCGTTGGTGGTCATTTGGCCCATTCTGGCGCTACGAACGTCCACAAAAGGGACGTTCTCGAGAATTTTTCCAATGGAATATCGATCTACTCGGCATCGTTTCCCCACAATCCGATGCAGAGTTGGCGGCCATCGCAGCCACCTTCTTCCGCGCCGTCGGCCTGTCACCGAAGATGATTCGAATTCAAATCAACAACCGCCGCTTCATGGATTCGAAATTGGAAGCGATCGGAATTCCTCTAAAGAAACGCTCTGCTGTATTCCATCTAATCGATCGTAAAGACAAAATGAGCGATCGCGCATGGCAGGAAAAAGCAAGTTCGATCGACATCGATGAGGATCAATTTTCAGGTCTCGTCCAGCTTTTGGGGAATAAGGATGCCTGGAAGGAATCCGATGAGTTGTGTGAATTTTTCGACGCCGTCGAGATAATGGGCGTTGCCGAGTACATTGAATACGACCCGATGGTCATCCGTGGTTTGGACTATTACACGGGGACCGTTTTTGAAGCGCGGGACTCTTCCGGAAAATTCAGGGCGATTCTTGGAGGAGGACGTTACGACAATCTCGTTGCAGACGTAGGCGGAGATCCAATACCTGGCGTTGGTTTCGCAATGGGCGATATCGTGGTCAGCATCGTGTTAGAGGAGAACGGCGCCATGCCCGATCTGAAGCCGAATCCCTCCGACGTGTTTGTTCCATTGTTTGACGAGACGACTCTCTCAGAAAGCTTGAGGCTGGCTGCTGAACTCCGCAGCGCCGGATTGCGTGTGGAGTGGTATCCCCAGCCAGATAAACTAAAAAAGCAGTTTAAATATGCGGATCGCAACAACATCCCCATTGCCGTAATTCTGGGTCCGGACGAGATTCAATCCGGAACGATCACGATCAAGGATTTACGCACCGTCGAACAAGATACGGTATCGAGATCAGAGATGATCGACAGGATCGAAGAATTGCTTTCGATCGATCCTCCATCAAAATGATAGTTGTATGTAAGCTCTCACGCTGCATTCACATGATAGGATAGGATAAATCGCCGCCCGGACGGATCGGGAGAGAACAGTATATTACAGTGGAGAGCGACTAGAGCCGAACTACATCGTAGCGCTCGGCCTGCGCCTCAAAAAATTCGAGATGCTCTCCTCGATCCCAAGGCGGCGATTTGTTCACCGGAAGAAACTTCAATCTCTTATTTCACGTCCTTGGAAATAGTGAATCATGTTAGAATGAGTTCGATCATGGTGCCCGTAGCTCAACCGGCAGAGCGCCGCACTGTGGATGCGGTGGTTGAGGGTTCAAATCCCTTCGGGCACCCCTAAATACGACGCCCATAAAGGTGCGTTATTGGTTCCCAACCATAAGCCATTCACCGGCTACAACTTGAAAACGCCCCTCACACGTATCGTTTAGCACACTGAATGTAACAGCGTCTTCTAGCACACGCACCCGGTACTTGCCCTCGATCTCACCGCAATCGTCGTCGACCAGCAAGATCACGCCCCCCTTTAATTCGTATGCCCCATATATGCTTCGATTACTCTCACCGACTTGAAGTATGAAAGTTCCGTCCGCGTCGAAACTCAGACGTACGAGATACTCATCGATCTGACGCTCCCAAACGCCAACGACATGCACGTCGTCCTGAACGCATCCGCTGCACAGTGCAGCAAGAACGGCCATCGTGGCAAAGAGGAAGAGCGGTTTCTTCACTGGATCACCTTAAAACTCGCGCTTGTCAGGGCTCAATTTAATAAAGTAACGGATTCTTCATTGAGTATGCAGTATCCCAGACCGAGTGTCAAATCTGGACGTGCATTTTATCGTTTTCAGACTATGCTTGTAATTTAATCATTCATTCGTATTTTCTACGCCGGTTCCGACAAATCCCGCTTCCAAATCTTCGATTAAACCTTGTGCGACTCTCTCCCTTCCTTCGGAGAGTAAATCCCGATTCGCATCTACGATTCGAAGCTCCCAGTGGATGACCCATCCCCCTTTCCCATCGAGTAAATCGTTCCAAATCGAGCGTAAGCTTTCGATCGCGGAATATCGGACCGCCGCTACCCATTGGCTTTCCGGTACGTCATCCGGGCGCGGCCCATCCCCGATGATGGCGGTGGTTAATTGAATTTCTTCCGACTCGATCGATCGGAATACTTCGACGGGCGCAAGGTAAATGACGTCGATCCGATTTTCTTGGATAAACGCTGCGAGTTGTCCCCAGCCTTGACCGCTTGTATCCATTTGGAATGATTGGGGGTATTCATAATACGGCGGAAACACCGGCCGGCACAATCCACAAAAGTAGCGAGCGCCGTTGATGAATCCACTCTTGATCGCTTCGCTTTCCGCACCGCTCCCGATTGATACGACACCGGCCCGCCAATCATCGGCAACCATTGCCGCAATATAACCCGCCACGAACGCTGTACGGTCCGGCCGCAGCCCATCCCTATTGAGGACACTGATATTATTACTCGTCGCGACTCCCGGCACACCGATTGTGACGAACTGTATTTCGGGGTGCCTGGAAGCGAATTCCAGTACGCCGGGGTCGTACTCGAAAACGAACACGAGGGACACACCGCTATCCAGGATATCATCCTGCAGCGCAGTGACGTTCTCGAGTTCGAGATCTGATTGATATGTGAGATCCACAACCTCGTCTCGAATTTCAATGATTTCCGGATCGTAGGAATCCTCGTTCGTGAGCAGCAGTACTTTTCGCGCCATTGTTTCAGGTGCGGCAGCCTCCTCGACCGTCGGGGGGAATGAAGACTCACCCGGAGATTGTGTCGACGTTGCTGTAGCCGGGCTCCCTGGGAAATTGCAGCCTGTGATTACGATCGTGAGTGCAATTACGATCAGTGTTGTACTGCTTCGTTCTATGGATGACGTAATTCGAAAAAAATCGCGATTCATTCTTGCGACTCTCCCACCACTCCATATTTATTGGTCTGAATACCGATATCGAATGTTATTCTATTTCATCCAACAGAACTTTACCGTATTGACTACAATACTATAAACGATTGTAATCAACATTTCGATTTCTATTGACCCCCACCCTTAATTACCTGTATGCTTATGCGGGTTGGAAGCAATGGCTGAATCATCAAAGATCAACCGTAGGGATATGCTAAAACTGGCGGGCTTCGGCTTCGCTGGTGTAACACTGCGTCCACGCTTGTTTGATCTCAATTCTTACGGGTTGCTCGTTGAATTTCCCGATTCTCCACGTCTCGGAAGGGTTTGTGTCGGAAAAACAGAGATCAAAGCGAGGCCGGACAATAACAGCCAGACCGTGGAGGTGCTTTACGAAGACGGCGTTGTTCCCTGGTATCGCGAGCTTCCTGGCCAACCCATCTCTATTTACGCGCCCAACGTCCGTTGGGTTGAAACAGATAAAGGATACATTTGGTCACCGCATCTTCAGCCCGTCGAAAACCGTCCCCAGGAACCACGCCTTGAACTGCCCAATTCGAGCTTGGGCAGCGGGATGTGGGCGGAAGTTACCGTCCCATACGTCGACCTGGCGCTCGACAATCCTCCGGCGAGATCGCCCTGGCTCAAGGACGCGCTCTTACCCCGCCTTTATTACAACCAGATACTCTGGATCGATGAAGTCACTACCGGCTCAGACGGCCGATCCTATTATCGCATCAACGAGCGCTTTGGTTATGGGGACATACTCTGGGCCGCCGCGGAGGCTTTTCGTCCCCTGCAAGACGAAGATTTTTCGCCGATTCGCCCCGAAGTGGAGAATAAGCGCGTCGTCATCAACCTCACCTATCAAACATTATCTTGTTTCGAGGGGAACGACGAAGTGTATTTCTGCCGTATTTCTTCCGGTGCGAAATTCAATGCACAGGGCAATCCGGTCGATAAATGGTCCACACCCTTGGGACCACATCCGATTTGGCGTAAAGTCACCTCGCTGCACATGAGTGGTGGAACGACAGGTGGAGGCTACGATTTACCAGGGATTGGCTGGACGATGTTGTTTAGCAGCGACGGTGTGGCTGTCCACTCTACATTTTGGCACAACAACTTCGGCGTCCCGATGTCGCACGGCTGCGTCAATGCGCGTCCGGAAGATGCGCATTGGATCTTCCGCTGGACCACGCCGCACGTAACCGCAGACCCGGGGGACGTCACGGTCGAGATGCCGGGCGGTACCGAGATCGAAGTCGAAGAAGTGTAGATTTAACATCCGGATGAGATCGACGCTGTATGGTCAATGATTCAATGGGAGCACATCAAGCGACAGCCCGCGCACATCCAAACATCGCCCTGATTAAATACTGGGGCAATCTCGATCACGAACTGCGTCTACCCGCCAACAGTTCGTTATCTATGACACTGGGCGACCTGGAAACGCGCACGACGGTCCACTTCGACGAACGTTTGGATGCGGACGAAATCCTCATCGATGACGTTCCTGCTGCGCATGCCGCGAGCCAGCGCGTTCGCATGCATCTCGACCTCATCCGCCGCATGGCAGGCATCGAAACGTACGCTTTCGTGGAAAGCAAGAGCAACTTTCCTTCAGGCGCGGGGATTGCCTCCTCCGCCTCAGCCTTTGCCGCACTCACGCTTGCTGCAGCGACGGCCTGCGATCTTCACCTCGATGCGCGCACACT
>DAOUEE010000202.1:0-3730 GCA_034430695.1 Anaerolineales bacterium
GCGTCGATGATGTCTTCGCTGCCCGCGATGGCATGAATGGTCACCGGGACGATGAGCGGCGCCAGTTTTCGCACCTGTGCAAATAAACCCCCTTTCAGTTTCTCGATCTCGTAGCCTCGCGCCTTCTGCGCATCCATGGTCAATTGGAAATCCCGGCCGAACGTGGGGATGAAGCGCATGGTCAGATCCATGGCGTAGGCGATCTTGTCCGGCACCCCCAGGCGGCGGAAGGTGATGCCGTAGTGCGCCGGGTTGAGCGAATAGGGGATCAGAACGGTCATACTCGCCAGGCTGAAAACGCGCGCAAGCTGGCTGGCGGCGAAGAACAGCCGCTCGACGGTGATCGTCAGCGTGGGGCGCCAACCGAAGATAGTGAATTTGGCGCTCAGTGTCGTAATCGTGTGCTCCACCTCATAGACTTCCATCCCGCCGCGCCCGGTCAGAAATGTGAGCAAGGAGAAGAAGGCGACAAAGGCGCCGATGAAAAGCCAGGCCCGCCGGCTTTCCCGCCAGGTTATCCCCGATGTCAGTACGACCAACAGTGCCAACGCCATAAAACAGGCCAGCACCCGCAGGTCCCAGAAGAACAAAGTGGAGATGATGAAACAGGCGTAGAACACGATCCACGCGCTGGGATCGAAAGCCTGGATGATGGATTTCCGTTCGCGATAGCGCCACGTTACCAGCATGCTGTTCCTCGGGAATGAATTCCTGATCTACACACTTTCAAACGAATGCCGTTTCGAAGGGCACTTCGCCCCGAACGCCGTGCCCTTCGAATTTATTTCTTCGCCTCGATCAGCGGCCGGTCTGGCGCTGGAACGCTCGATATGCTGCGATCAAGATCGGCACCAGGATGACGGCGAAGATCATGTTCGGCCCTGCGGCGGGCAGGAATTCACCCACGATGGCCACCTGCGGTGAGAAGCCGTTGATCTGGATGTCCGAAAGGGCGGCGAAGCCGATGCCCACGAAGTTACCCAGCATCGCCCAGGTCACCGCCGCGGCCATGTCGAGATCTTCTCTGAAGAGCAATCTCACGACGACCACCAGCACGAAGCCGATCACCGCCGACAAACCGGCGAAGGCGGATATCGTCGCGTCGCCGAAAATGCCGTCGTCCGGATCGTAGAACATCATGTTGGACAGCTCGGGGTTGAAAATCCAAAGCAGGGTGGCTACGGCGGCCAGGGCGGCGCTGATGTACATCACGATGTCCATGACGCGCTTGCGGTCGGCGTAGAGAGCGATCATGCCCGAGATCATGCCCACCAGGCCGTTTCCGATGCTCCACTGCGGTGAAAGACTAAAGCCGGTGAGCGCGTCGCCGAACATGTTCCCCACTGCGCCGGTGAACAGGCCCACCACGGGTCCGAAGGCGTAGCCGAAGAACATGGGGATGGCGATCGCCGGCCGCAGCGCCACCTGGCTCACCGAGGGCACGGCAAAGACGGTGCCGTTGAACAGGTAGGAAAACACGGCGTAGAGCGCGGCGCCGATGGCCATGTAGACCACCTCGCGTGTGCCAACTTTCCAGGCGTCGCTCGTGCGTGTAAACCAGTACACCAGAAACACGATCAGCAGGCCGACGCCCACGTACACGAAGCGCAGCACGCCGGTCTCATCAAGCTGAAGAGAATCATTATTGAAGAGTTTCGGTCCCAGTAAGGCCACCAGGAGCATAACCACGAAGACGCATACAATCGCGATGAGGAATGACAGGGGTTTTGTGCCGTTCATAATCTCCTCCACTCTCTAGATTGATCATGCCGATATCGATTTGGGTTCCGGCAGAACCCTGCACCATCAGGACGAAACGTGCGCCAACGCCTCGGCGCGCATGAACCGCTGCGTCTGCTCAAGCACTTTCAGGTTGGCATCGAGTAAAGACGTGGGAACGAGTCGACAAGCTCGAAGGCGTTCGTAATCGGTCAAGACATCCTCCGGTTTGCCGTCGTTTTCGATCCTGCCCTCGCTGAGTAAGAGCACGCGATTGGCATAGATCACCGCCATATCGATGTCGTGTGTGATGAACAAGATCGCTTCGAAGCTTGGAATTTGCAGGATGGCATCCATGAAATCCATGTAATTGCGATAGTCCTGGCCGGCCGTCGGTTCGTCCATCACCAGGATTTTCGAACGCATGGCCAGCACCGCAGCTATGCTCACCCGTTTCTGCTGCCCGAAAGACAGCGCCAGCGGCGGGTCGTCCTCCATGCCGGAAAGATTCATGATTTCTATTGCCTGCTGCACCTCCTTCTGGATTTCCTCGTCCGTGTGACCCAGGTTGCCGGGCCCGAATCGCAGCTCTGCGGTTACGCTCGGGGCGAAGAGCATGTGGCTTGGACTCTGAAAGACGTATCCCAACGTGCTGGCAATCTGCGCCACGCTTGTCTCGCGCGTGTCTTTCCCCTCTACGAACACGCAGCCTCGCTTCGGCTGCAGAAGCCCAATGGCGTGCTTTACGAGCGTGGTCTTGCCGGCGCCATTGGGTCCCAGTACGGCGATGATGTCCCCGCGACGGATGTCGAGATTAACGTCGCCGAGCACTTCTTTCCCCGCTTCATAAAAAAAGGAAACGTCCTCGAATCGCACCAGGGCTTTGTCCCCCTGCGCTTCAGCGGCCAGGTGCGTCTGAAGGCTGGGCATGGGCGGGTCTGCCGCAGCGCGCTGGATGACCACGGGAGCCGGAAGTTTGACTTCGCGGTAATCCACGCTTTGTATGAGCTGCTGAGGCGGTCCCTCAAATACGATTGCCCCGTCGGCCATGAAGAGGGTGTGGTCGGGGTCGATCTTCAACACGTCCTCGACGCGATGTTCGACGATGACTACCGCCATACCCTCGTCGACCAACAAACGCAGCAGAGTCAGGGCATCGACTGCGCTGGCCGGATCGAGGCTGGCGAGGGGTTCGTCCAGAATCAACAAACTCGGCTCCATGGCCAGCACGCCCGCCAGGGCGACTTTTTGCTTCTCGCCGCCGGAAAGGTTGTACGTCTCTCGATCGCGCAGATGGGCGATCTGTAAGTGGTTCAGCGCTGCGTCCACGCGCCGGTGGATTTCCGCGCGCTCCAGTCCCTGGTTTTCCAAACCGAAGGCGACTTCGTTGATCACCTTCGTCCCCAGGATTTGCCGTTCCGGATCTTGCAGGACCGTGCCGATGTGCTGCGAAATTCTGGCGAGCGACATTCCCCGCGTAGACTCCCCTTTGATCAATATCTCGCCCGAGATTTCCCCTTTGTACGACCTGGGGATCAACCCATTGATACAGCGCACGAGCGTCGTCTTCCCGCACCCGCTTGCTCCGGCAATCAGAACGAGTTTCCCCGCATCGATTTGAAGGTTCACGCCCCGGATCGCCGTCCCAGCTCGATCCCGGTAGCGAAATGAAAGATCGTCGACCTGCAGCAGATGCTCGTTCGCCACAAATTCCTCTGTGCTCATGCTCACACCTATTAAAACACATCCCGGTGTGTCGAGTGACGCAACCGTGTCGTCGTTTGTTTCGACCAGGACCGGGGTCCCAATCTTCCTTGTAAGGCCGATGTAAGGCCGCTCCGAGTAGAGTTATGCTACTATTTTGTCAGGCAGGAAGTTAGCAACAAATCAGTTCCCGGTGTGCAATCTCCGATAAAGGCAAAACCGTCGAAAGGCGGTGGCGCAAAGCTACAGGGTCTACCGCTTCGAAAGAAGCCAGGACAGCCAGCTGCCGAAGAGAGTAAGGCACACC
>DAOUEE010000203.1:0-45579 GCA_034430695.1 Anaerolineales bacterium
CCTCTTGAATCAAACGGCATGTGCGGCAATCCCCACAAGCCGATCCGGGCTGTGCAGCGTTCTGGCAATTCAAGGCTTGCGCGAAACGCAAGGCGAGTGTTCGCCTGCCGATCGAATCCGGACCCGTGAATAAGTATGCGTGACGGACTTGTCGGCTGGTGATGTGTGTCATCAGCAGTTGCACTGCCCAATCATGTCCGATAATATTCCATGGCATACGCTCATTGTAGCCGACCTTCGTCCGGGTTCACAAGGTCTGCGCTCAGAGAGCACGCTCGTAATGCTGATCGTCCCACAATAGGTTTCTTGCCTCACATACCAAAAACGCCTCCCCTCCAGTCGATTATTCTTCTTGTCGACAATGTACTGCTTGAGGTATAAAACGATCATGCCAGGTGAAAATGCAGCATTTTATGTCGGCCGCGTTCCAATTCACGGAAGAATGATTCTTGCGCCCATGGACGGATTCGGCGATTCGCCGTTCCGTCTCATTTGTCGTAAGTTCGGCTCTGCGATGAGTTACATTCCGTTCATCAGCGCGCGAGCAATTCTTCAAGATAGCAAACGATTGAGGAACGAGCTGCACTTCGATCCAGGAGAACGTCCCATCGCTCTTCAGTTGTACGATGATGATCCCGTCCGGTTGCGCAAAGCGGCATTGCGCCTATTAAGCTTGAAACCAGACATCATCGACGTCAACATGGGATGCTCTAACCGGCGTGTTTCAGGACATGGGGCGGGAGCTGGTTTGCTGCGTGATACACGCAAGATTGCCGCCCTCATCGAAGACTTGAGTGCAAGTCTGCCCGTCCCGGTGACGGTTAAGATTCGACTCGGATGGAACGATCTGAATCGCAACTATCTCGAGGTCGCAAAAATCGTCGAGGAAAATAACGGCGCCATGCTCGCCGTACACGGCCGAACCCGCCAACAGGCATATAAAGGAAAAGCTGATTGGGATGCGATCGCCGAAATCAAACAAGCAGTATCCATTCCCGTGATCGGTAATGGCGATGTCGGGTCACCCGAGGATGTCCGCTGTTTCTTTGCTCACACCGCCTGCGATGGAGTCATGATCGGTCGGGCGGCCATTGGCAATCCCTGGATCTTTCAAGAGCGTCACGATCAAAAAGTGTCGCTTTCGGAATTGTCTGCTGTTATCTACGCCCATTACGAAGGAATGCGCATTAAGTATGGTGAGAGACTCGGATTACTGCGTTTCAGAAAGCACCTCTGCAGTTATCTCGCCCACGCACCACGAGTGGATAAATTACGTTACGCATTATTAACCGCTGACGATCATAAAACATTCTTGAAGCTCCTTGCACGTGCCGGATTTTCCAGGCCATCCGAACCCCTTCTCTTGTTCGGTTCTCAGCAGCCCAGCCAGGCCTATTAATTTCTTTAACGCCGACTGGCTCTTCTGTTGCTAAGCAGGACCTCCAGCAAAGCACTGATCGATGGAGGTATGGGGAATCGAACAAGGTATAATCGCATATAGCCTGTTACGAGGTGATCAATGGGTGCTCATTCTTACAGCAATCAAGTACAACGATTCTTTGCCAGAATACGGAAGAACCATGCCCTGGAACACGCTACCGTACATCTTCTCAGTCAACGTTATCCGCGAAGATCGTTGATCGGCCGTTCTGACTACAGGGGATTCTATATTTACGGTGATGTATCAGCCGATACGCTGCAGAGTGTTGCCAATGAAGCGCTGATGCGGCTTCGAAACGGTGAGGCCCAGTTGGCGATCCATCCGAACTGCGGTACAAATCTCGTCACCTCGGCTTTGCTTGCAGGATCCACCTCGTTCCTTTCGCTATTTGGAAGTAAAGACGATGGTTGGCGCAAACGGCTCGAAAGGCTTCCGTCGGCAATTATATTTGCTCTCCTTGCATTACTTGTTTCCCAACCCCTGGGCAATTACTTTCAAAGACGTTTTACGACAAATGCGGACATCGGTACGCTGGAGATTATTTCCACGCGACGCATCGCTCGCGGTTCCAGTTTTTATTTACGTGTCCTGACGAGTGATTAGCATGGAGGGCAGCACACCTACAGTCTATCTCTTCTACGGCAACGATAAATTCACAATCAACGAAACCATCGCGTCCATGCGATCCAAGCTTGGCGATCCCTCTACTGCGGACATGAATCTGCAGCGGTTTTTGGGTTCAGAACTCGAAATGAACGATCTCATTCAAAGCTGTACGGTTGCACCATTCATCGCTCATCGGCGCCTAACGATCGTCGACAAAGCGGAACGTCTTCCCTCCAATCTCCAATGGCAATCCCGGTTTTTCGAATTTCTGGATACGCTGCCGGAGACGTGTGCACTTGTCTTCATCGAAGACAGCGAATATTATCGGGACAAGAAGAAGAAATACGAATCATCTTCACCGATTTTTCAATGGGCACAAGATCACTCGGAATCTGCATACGTTCAGGCATATTTCGTTCCAAAGGCTGCGTCGTTCGTTTCCTGGCTGCGGAACCGTTGCCAGATGATGGGGGGAGAAATTGAACCGGCTGCCGCTCAACTCCTTGCCGATTGGGTCTCTGAAGATCCGTATCTTTCAAATGAAGAACTCGCAAAATTACTCGATTACGTCGATCGTTCCCGTCCCATAGAGGTGGAGGATGTGCAGCAATTAACCCCCTATCGCGGTCAGGAAGACATCTTTGCCATGGTCGATGCGCTTGGACAGCGCCGTGGGAAGACAGCGCAGAAATATCTTCATGGGTTGATCGCCGAAGAGGATATTCGCTACGTATTCGCCATGATCGTGCGCCAATTCAGATTGCTCATGCTCTCTCGCGAGGCATTGGATGTGGGTGATTCACCAAAGCAATCGCTTCCTAAAAATACGCCCGATTTTGTAGTTAAGAAAATCAGTGCACAGGCAAAGAAATTTTCGATGGACCTGCTAGAGCGGATATACCACGAACTCCTCGAGATCGATTTGTCGAGCAAATTTGGGGGTCTCGATCTGTCCATCTCACTCGATTCATTCATTGCAAAATACTGCGATTAACTTAAGCAGCGGTCATTCGCAGTCAAATTCGATGCCTATTTCCCCGAGAAGCACACTCACTCTTCTTCGATTCCCAACCAGAAGTGATCCGGAAGTACAGAGGGACTTTTTTCGATGCGCACCCCCGCGATACGTTTGGTGGTGCCGTCCTCGATCGTGTTCGGATGGGAAACGCATATTTCAGGCGTAGCGCCATATTTATTTCGATAGTACGTGACGGCACGTTCGATACGATGATTCAAGTCGGTTTCCCGATCGGCATCGAACCACAACATTCCGATCTTCATCTAGACCCTCCAGGCATCCGCAGAAAAGCGTCCTTTCGAATTCGTATATCTTGACCACTCCTGCATCCATCGACCCTCAGTAGAAAGACGCTGGTCATCCTTGAAATCAAATTCACGATACTTCCGTAGCTGTAAAATCAACCATACAAACGCTCAGCATATTCATCCTCAGGCGGAGTATCGATCCACTCGAATTTACGTTTCTGCGGACAGACCGCCTCATTTGCCTGCGAGTTGTTCGGCAACAAGCCCTCCAACATCATCCAAATGTCGAGCGTATCCGCATCATGCGCTGTGCAATCGAGAAGTGGTACTTCACGGCGTGTCGCCGCCAGAAAGAGAGCAAGAATCCTGCCAAGGATCACATACAGCACCAGTGTCGAGAATGCAACAAAAAGCGCCAATGCCAATCCAGCCAACGGACTCTCCTCTGTGGTCAGGCCGCTTCGCTCAAAGGGAACGATCGATGCAGTGAAAAAGTCGCAGGCATTCACGATCTCTCCCTGGCGTCCAAACTGCAAGACCTTGATGTCGGACGCCATCCGGAGTTCGCCAGTTGAACGACGGTATCCAAATCCTTTACACTCAGATACGCCACATCCACGTCGCGCCGAACCGAGCTCGTGCTCAACCGAAATCTGCCGTTCTTGGCGCCGGAACCGTCGTTCTTGTTCTCTATCGGGACGGCCGTGACCAGCCCTCCTCGCTGCCGGGCACTGTGCACCGGCAGCGAAATACGATCCCTCGAAGCGCCGATGACGTGTACGCCGCTTTCGAATCCTTTCATCACGATCTCGTTCAAGGCCACAACGACTGATCGATCTTTCTCCGCGGCCAATCCAGCGAAGTCATCCACAAAGAGTACGAGATGCGGTTTGGAGATTCCGTATTCCAAACGTCGCTGGATCTCACGGACCAGCCAGAAAATGAGCTCCTTGGCAAAATCAGAGTCCGTCGCCAGGTCGGTTAGCATGTGGGGAAGAGCTTCGATCAGACCAAGCTCGCGGCCGCCGATATCGATCCCCAGAACATTGAGCTGCGAACGTCGGCTCGTCAGGCACATCGATGCCAGTAATGTGCGCACCAATTCGGATTTGCCACAGCCGGCTCTACCGGACACCATCAAGTGCCAGGTCCGCTGTTTCTTCATATCGAGGATCAAGGGCTGTCCGGATATCTGCATTCCGATCAGAGCGCTCATTGCAGGGATCCCGTCGATGGCGTGTAGGAGGGGCAGCAAGCGCAACGCATTCCTACGGATGCGCGGCACTTCGATTGCAATACCGTCGCCACGTTCAGCCACCCGAATCCCTTCTGCACCGATCGCATCCGCCACCGCCTCGGCAGCCTGTACGACGTGAGTGGCCCGTGTCTCTCCGGTTGGCTCCAGGTGATAACGAACCCACCGATCTGTCACTTGTCCCCCCTGAACTCGCACCGGAATGGACATCATCGTCAGTGCACGTTCGATTTGATTTGCCTGTCGATCGAGATAGGTCCGGTTGATATATGCCTTTTCCATTTCCCTTCTCCTAGGACGCTAATAGATAGAACGCCCGTTCTACGCGCTCATCATAGCAGAACATTTGTTCTTTTGTCAAGTGCGAAATTTACATTGGAAGGGACAGTGGAGACCACCAACGCTTTACCCGGAAACATCGATACCTATGCTACAATTTTGAACAGGAGAACGACTCAAGCGGATGGAAGATATTCGTCCCTCACCAATCGCCGGCACCTGGTATCCCGGCGACCCCAAGACACTGGCCTCGTCCATCGATCAATACTTGCGCGCGGCCGATCGTGCGCAAATCGATGGCGAGATCATCGGCATCATCACACCCCACGCCGGACATCGTTATTCCGGACCCGTAGCCGCGCATGCCTTTCGCTGCCTCGAGGGGCTGGAGCCGGAAGTTGTCGCTGTCCTTTCGCCGCTACACAATCCCTACCCGGCAAAAATTCTCACATCCGCCCACACGGCCTATGCAACGCCATTGGGAACGATCGAGATCGATGTCGAGCGAATGAACCAATTCGAAGAGGAGTTAATAAACAGCTGGGGAATCGAAATCCAGCACGTCCGTCATGATCAGGAACACTCGCTGGAAATCGAACTGCCCTTTGCACAAAGGTGTTTTCCGCACACATTTAAATTGCTCCCCGTCATGTTGCGCGATCAAAGCGGAGCCACGGCGAAGGCTGTTGGAACTTGCCTGGCAAAAACTCTCCGGGGCGCGTCGTCCATCATCATCGGCAGCAGCGATCTGTCCCACTTTTATTCGCAGGAAATTGCAAGACGCCTGGACGAAGAAATCCTCGCTCGCGTGGGGCGATTCGACCCCTCGGGCGTCATCGCCGCCGAGGAAGAAGGTGTCGGATTTGCCTGCGGCCGCGGCGCCATCGCTGCAACGTTGTGGGCGTGCCGGGAACTCGGTGCTGATCGCGTCGAAGTCGTTGACTACGCCACTTCCGGCGACGCGACGGGTGATTATCATTCGGTCGTCGGCTACGGCGCCGCTGTGATCTACCGCAGTTCTAAACCTTCCTGATGCAGATCCTATCCACAAGAACTATGTCTCTAGCGAACCAAATGGATACCTCATGGAAAATCATGTCTGGCTCGATTTATTAAGACTTGGCGGGGTGGCGGTACTCGTCCTGGCGAACGGATTTTTCGTTGCGGCCGAGTTTGCACTCGTCGGCGTCCGCCGAACACGCATCGCCGAACTCATCGATAAAGGCAGCATCTCCGCGCACTGGGTGCAGAAGGCGATCGAAGAACCCGACCGGTTCATCGCCGCAACACAGCTCGGCATCACGCTCGCCAGCCTGGGGTTGGGATGGATCGGGGAACCCGCCCTCAGCAACCTGTTGCAGCCCGTCATCCAACTCTTTCCACCCGCGATCGAATCGGAAGTCTCCCACAGCCTATCCGCCGGATTGGCTTTCGTGGTCATCACATTTCTGCACGTCGTCATCGGGGAACTCACACCAAAGTCAATTGCCCTTCAAAACCCGGAACGAACCGCGCTCACCGTCGCCAGACCCACCCTCTGGGCCGAGTGGATCTTCCGGCCGGCGATATGGCTGCTCAATGGGGCGGGTAATCTGCTCCTGCGCCTGCTGAAGATCCAACCCGCCAGCGGCCACGAACGCGTGCACTCCATCGAAGAACTCAAGATGCTGGTCTCGGACAGTGCGGGGATCGGCGTGGTTGAAGACGATGCGGAGGAAATGCTCTACGCCGTGTTTGACCTGGGGCATACCTTGGTCCGCTCCGTGATGGTGCCGCGCACTGAAATGATCGCCGTCCCTTCCAACGCGACGCTAGAAGACATCATCCAGCTCTACCTGGAGCATTCGTTCACCAAACTTCCGGTCTACGGCAGGAACCTGGATCAGGTACTCGGCATCGTCCATCTCAACGATCTCTTGAGCGCCTTGCATGGCGAACTGCAGCACGTCAGTTCGGCGCAGGACTTGATGCGCGAGGCGATCTTTATTCCGGAGACCGCCAGAGTGAGCGGGCTGCTGCGTCTTTTCCGTGACCGCCAGCAGCACATCGCCATTGTGTTAGATGAATACGGAGGCACGGCCGGCATCGTAACGCTCGAAGACCTGCTGGAAGAAATCATCGGCGAGGTGGGCGATCCCTTCGATACCCAACCCGAAATTCAGAGTTTCCCCGACGGCTCCAGCCTCGTGGATGGTTTGATGCCCATCGAAGATTTCAACGAACGCTTCGACCTCTCCCTGGATGATCCCGATTACAATACCGTGGCGGGTTTTGTCATCGGCAAACTCGGACGCTTGGCGCAGGTCGGTGACGTTGTCAATGCCGAAGGACTGCGTTTTCAAGTGGAAGCCATGGACGGGCTGCGCATCGCCCGTCTTTCGATCCGTAAAATTTCCGATACTCGCAACCCATCGAAATCCCATCAAAAGCCTGTTGATTGATGCCCATGTTTGTCGAGGTCGCCGTCAATCTACCGCCCGTCCGGGACACCTTCGATTATCACCTCCCGCCTTCGCTGCGCGGCCGCGTTTCCCCAGGCCATTTGGTGACCGCTCCGTTTGGGAAGCGCCGCGTACAGGGTGTCGTCGTCCGTTTATTGAAGAAATCTTCGGTACCCGAAACCAAACCGGTCGAATCGCTGCTCGATCCACTTCCCGTATTGACGCAGCATCAACTGGAATTAGCCCGCTGGTTGAGCGAGCAAACCAAATCTCCACTGATCGAATGTATCACGTTGATGCTGCCGCCGGGATTGAGCCAGAAAGCCGATTCCCTATACACACTCCTCGACCAGGACGCTCGAGACGCCTCCGCAGCGCAAAGTCGGGTGCTCGACCTGCTGCGCCATAGGGGTCCCCTGAGAGGCAGGCAGATCGCCCGCGCCCTTCCCAGACAAACCTGGCGAGCCGCAGTCGATTCCCTGGTTAGAGAGGGCACATTGGAGCGAGTGTCCGTTCTCGATCCCCCGAGTGTCGGAGCCCGCAGGATTCGTACGGTCCGGTTGTCCGTGGCGCCCGAAGCCGCGGGGGAATACTTTGGAAACCTGGGGCGGCCCGGCAGCGATGCTGCTCAGCGGCGGGAAGCGGTGCTCAAAATGCTCATCGAGGAGGTACAGCCGACCGAAGTCACCTGGATTTACGCCGAGTTGGGGGCAAAATTGGCCGATCTGCGCTATCTGGAAGCGCGCGATCTCATCGCCTTCGGAGAGACGGAAATCTGGCGCGATCCGACCGAAGCGGTCGAGTTCGTCCCAACGAGCCCGCCCCCACTCACGAGCGATCAATCCGCGCTGTGGCGGACGTTGAAAGCCGCGTTGAATCAAGCGGGTGCCAGGCAACGTTTTTTGCTCCACGGAGTCACGGGATCCGGAAAGACCGAATTGTATCTGCGTGCGGTCGCCGAAACCCTCGCGCTGGGTCGTCAAGCGATCATACTGGTGCCGGAAATCGCCCTGACCCCCCAAACCGTACGGCGGTTTCTGGCACGCTTCCCGGGACAGGTCGGACTGATCCATTCCCAATTGTCGGACGGGGAACGATACGACACCTGGCGCCGCGCCCGGCAGGGATCAATCCCCGTCGTCATCGGCCCCCGCAGCGCACTCTTCACGCCGCTCCCGGACATCGGTCTGATCGTTCTGGACGAATCACACGACGAATCCTACAAGCAATTTGGACGAGGCCCTCTCTATCATGCCCGCGAAACGGCGCTCCATTATGCATCGATCCTCGATGCGACCTGCATTCTCGGAAGCGCCACACCGGATGTGGTTACCACCTACCGCGCCTCGCAAGGATTGCTCACTCGCCTTCACCTGCCCAACCGAATCCTGGGGCATCAGAAGCGGATCAGGCAGCAAGCCTCTCGTTTAGGAATAACCCCCACATACAAAGAAGCCGAGGGGGAAGCCAGCTACATCGATCTCCCGCCCGTCAAGATCGTTGACATGCGTCAAGAACTGCGCGCCGGAAATCGTTCGATCTTCAGCCGGGCTACTCAGAAATCACTCGAAACGACACTCGCCGCCGGGCAGCAAGCGATCCTTTTTCTCAACCGCCGTGGCTCATCCACCTACGTATTCTGCCGCGACTGCGGCTGGGTTTTACGCTGCCCCAGGTGTGAAACCAATCTCACTTATCACGGAACCAATCAGCAGCTCATGTGCCATCATTGCGGATACACACGCAGCCTCCCCAAGACATGCCCGCAATGCAACAGCACGCGTATCAAACACTTCGGCACGGGCACCCAGGGAATTCAAAGCGAGCTGGAAGCCGCATTTCCAGATGTAAGCAGTATCCGCTGGGATCGGGACACGACTCGCACGAAAGGCGCTCATCAAGCCATTCTGGCCAAATTCGCCGAGCATCAGGCGGACGTGTTGATCGGCACCCAGATGGTGGCGAAAGGCCTCGATCTACCGCTGGTCACTTTCGTTGGCGTGATTTCCGCCGACACAGGGCTGAATCTTCCCGACTATCGTGCAGCAGAGCGCACCTTTCAAATCCTCACCCAGGTCGCCGGACGGGCCGGGCGCGGATTGCTCGGCGGCCATGCCATCCTGCAAACCTACCAACCCGAGCACTACGCGATCCAAGCTGCCGCCAAACACGATTACCGGGAATTCTATGAAGCAGAAATCCAGCAGCGCAGACGCCTGGGATTTCCCCCGTTCAAACGCTTGGTGCGCTTTACGATCAGGGAATACTCGGCATCCTCCGCCGAGAAAGAAGCTCGACGCCTCTCGAGATCCATCCAGGACAGGATTGCCAAATTGGAAGTGCCGGCGGACATCATCGGCCCGGCACCGTGTTTCTTCCGCAAACTGCGTGGCGCGTACTGCTGGCATTTCATCCTGCGGGCGTCCGACCCACTCCGGCTGATCCCGGAGACCATTCCCGATCGTTGGAGTGTGGACATCGATCCGGTTTCGCTACTCTAAAAATATGGCCGCCACCACCTGCGTTATAACCTTCGATACTTCATGGTGGGAAAATATGGTCGATGGACCGGCTCACGCCCAAATTCGAGGACCTGCCCTCGACGATGAAAACAGAGGCCAACCACCGCTCTCCGTGTTAACCGTATTAAGCTTTTCGAGCCGAGGGGAGCGTCACGAGATTGAAAGCAGGTGGAACTATCATGTACCACCCGGGAGAATGACATCTGATGATAAAACTAGTTGTCGACAGCACCTGTAACTTGTCCGAAGAGATCATCAAGAAATATGACATCCGCGTTGCCCCCATTTCGATCCAATTCAACGACGAGACCTATGAAGAAGGCATTGACATCGATCGAAGTCTCTTCTATCGCAAAATCGAAGAATTGGGAATCGTCCCCACCACCTCGCAACCCACACCGGCATGGTTCGCTAAATATTACCGTGAGTTGGCGAAGGAGGGGCACAGTATATTGGCCATCACCATCACATCCAAACACAGCGGCACGTACGATTCGGCGATCCTGGCCAAATCGATGGTAGAAGAAGCCCGGGTCGAAGTATTTGATTCCCTTACGATCTCCCTCGGCACGGGTTTCATGGTTCTCGAGGCGGCCCGTGCCATCGAGGCCGGACAAGATATGCAATCCATCCTTTCCCGTCTCGAGCAGATCCGTTCCCGCAGCAGCTTGATCTTTACCCCGGCAACGCTCAAATATTTGCAGATGAGCGGCCGCGTCGGTCTGTTGAAAGCAGCATTGGGGTCCGTATTGGATCTCAAGCCGATCATCACGCTGGAGGACGGCTTATTATCGGTGAAAGAAAACGTGCGTACGCGCGGGAAGGCGATCAATCGAATTCTAGAGTTGACCGAGGAGGCCGTCGGGACGGACGATCCGGTCAATCTGGGCGTTTTCCATGCTAACGCTGAAACAGAAGGCGAGGAATTTCTCGAAAAAGTCCGGGATCGATTCAACGTAAACGAAATTCTCTTCGCCGATCTCGTCTCGTCGCTGGCCGTGCACGGTGGCCCGGGAATCCTGGCGCTGACTGCCTATCGAGTCTGAAGAGAAGGTAGAACGGCAATCGAGGGCACGCATGAACGACATCAAAGTCATTAATCGAACTGGTTGGTTTGGATTGATGGGGGTACTCCTGCTCGCCCTCGAGATACCTCTCTGGATCATACCCGGCACGCCGCCGCTCATCCATGACGTCGTGGGGCACAGTCAATTTCTGGCCGATATCCGAGGCATCGCGCTCACAAGGATCTTGATCGACATGGGAATGTATGCCTGTCTGATGGTCATGTTTGCGGGCTTTCGCTTACTGATCATCAAGACTCAAACCGATTACGAATGGGCTGGCACGCTTGCACTCGTGGCGGGTGCAGTTTGGTGGGCAGTATCACTCGTCGCCGACTCTCTCGAGGGGGCTGCGGTCCTCGATACGGTTGGGGGCAAGGCAGACCCAACGGCCATCAGGGCATTGGTGGAGGCCACGCTGCTCATCTACAACGGTTCGATCGCATTTGCAGTGACCGGTCTCTTCATGGCTGCGGCAGGTTATGCAATCGTAGCCAGCGAGGCATTGCCGAAGTGGACCGGGTGGCTGGCTTGGATCAGTGCTGCGCTGTGTGTTGTCGCCGTTCCATCCATGTATGCAAATGTCGTCGACCCCAACGGTTTCTACAACGTCGCAGGCTGGGGTCCCGCGATTGCGGCCAACGTACCCCCGCTGATCTGGCTGCTCACGGCCAGCATCTTCATGATTCGAAAGCGGTAGTCAAGCTGACCGACCTCGATCGGCAGCCTGCAATCCCAATCTCCACAATCGGTAGTGGACTGGCCGCTTTATCCACCGGATACAATCTTGAACCTCGAAGGTAAGTCTCGATTCAACGATGGATCGAAAAATGCATATTTAAAGGACTGGGAAAGCAAGATTGACTATTATTGGAGAATCAATCCCCCTCACACCTTGAAATCGAGCATAACGCAGCGGTTGGCCGGCGATCGACGGCAGCCGCTGTCGATTCTAGATAACCACTCCCGATTCCTGATACAGCCGCTCGCGCACGCTGCTCACCTGTCTCCGCAGACTATCGTCCGTTTCGAGAAGATCTTCGATTTTTTCACACCCGTACATGACCGTCGTGTGATCGCGACCTCCCAGCATCTCTCCGATCGCTGGAAGGGACGCCGACGTTTCCGTACGCAGCAAATACATCGCTACCTGACGGGCAAGGGCCACATCGTGCGAACGGCCCCTGCCGACCAATCGCTCCTCTTCGATGTGGAATTGATCGGCGACGCCTTGAATGATTTGATCCGCCGTCAAGCCATCTCCTCGCGGCAGCATGTCGGCAAGCGCGGTCTCCACCAGATTTACGTCGAGCGGCGCTCCGCTGAGATCGGCGTACGCCAGGACTCTGGTCAGCGCGCCTTCCAATTCCCGGATGTTGGTTTGCACTCTGCGAGCGATTGCCTCGAGCAAAGAAGGATCGATGGAGCGTTTGGCTCGCTCGGAATTGAATCGAAGGATCGCCAAACGCGTCTCGTAATCCGGCTGCTGAATGTCCGCGGTGAGGCCCCAATCGAAGCGAGAACGCAGCCGCTCCTCGAGCGTGACCAGGGCTTTCGGCGGACGATCGGACGAAATCACGATTTGCTTGTCCTGACTGTGCAGCGCGTTGAAGGTATGGAAGAATTCTTCTTGGGTCGATTCTTTCCCGGCGATGAACTGAATGTCGTCAACCAGCAAGACGTCGATCTTGCGGTATCTGCCGCGGAACAGCTCGGTGGTGTGATTGCGGATGGCGTTGATCAGGTCGTTGGTGAAGTCTTCGGAAGAGGCGTAGAGCACGTTCAGCCCCGAGGCGAGACAGGCGTTTCCGACGGCGTGCAGCAGGTGTGTTTTTCCCAAACCGACCCCCCCATACAGGAAAAGCGGGTTGTAGGCGCGCGCCGGGCTCTCGGACACTGCTTGCGCCGCGGCGTGCGCCAGCCGATTGCTCGTTCCAACGACGAACGTTTCGAAGGTGTAGCGGCTGTTGAGATTGCAGCTGGGCGTTTCTTTGCCGGAGATATGTTCCTTCTTCATCCACAGGGGCGTGATCTCTTTTTCATCCACTTCGTCTTGCCAGACCACGAAGCGCACGTCGACGGTTGCCCCCACCATCCGGGAGAGCACACGCTTGACGGTGGACAGCAAACGCTCTTGCAGCCAATCGCGTGCATATGCATTCTGCACGCCGATAACGAACGATCCGTCTTCAAATGTCAGCAACTCTGCATCTCGCACCCAGGTGTCGAATGTCGCTCGTGGCATTTCCATCTGCAGTTCCCCGAGGGCAGCCTGCCAGAGTTGCTTCGCATTCATCCACGCCTCCAAGCGTTGTCTCGTAACGATCTCGAGTCAATCGCATCCAATCGTAGTATTGAATTTTGGCTTTCAATTGTTCGGTTGTTCTGCGTGTTGGTGTTCAGCCGCCGAGGATGCGGCTGTGCTCCATTTGGGCAAGCTCTTACCATACCCCAGGGTGCTCTCCTCCTCAGTACAGCCCACCTCTCACGTGGATGGATTGTAGCAAATCATGCGCAGCGATTCAATAAAATTACCCTCCTCCTCCTTAAAAAGATTTAAAAATTTAAGATCGATTAATGTTAAAAGAATAGGCTGCTTTCAATTAGCTATCTATCGCCTGGTAGATTCCATTCGCCTCCGTATATACCCAAATTATGGGAATATCAGTCCTTTACCCCCCACATTTAAGGTTGTTTCGAGGAGAGATTTGGCGCATCCCATGTTGAAATGTAAAATCTTAAAATGTTAAAACCGAGAAAGCCGAACCAAACGCCCAACGCAATGCGAAAAATCGTAGTTACGTTGATATCAGCAAAGCTCGTCACACCGCATCGACAACCGTTGATGAACTTCGCCGATCCTCGATCTGGACAAACGGCTTTCTCGCCGTTCTTTACGACCCACCAAAAGCGGTATCGAGCGCCTCTCCAACCGAACGAACCGGAACGACCTCGATACCAGTTGGCGTTTTCTCTCTCGCGCGCGCTCTTTTTGGAACGAGTACGCGCTTGAATCCCAGCTTCGCCGCCTCTTTGAGGCGGGATTCAAGCTGCGACACGGTTCGCAGTTCCCCGGATAACCCGATTTCACCGATCAGCGCCAGATTAGCCGGGAGAGCCCTATCCCGGACCGAGGAGGCCACCGCTGCGGCCACCGCCAAATCCGCCGCCGGTTCTTGCACCCGGAGCCCACCGACGACGTTCACAAATACGTCCTGGTCCGCGAGTCTCAAGCCGACCCTGCGTGATAGCACCGCGATCGTCAATAACAGCCGGTTGTAATCGACGCCGTTCGCCGTGCGTCTCGGATGGCCGAATGACGTCGCACTGGTCAGTCCCTGGATTTCGACGATCAGCGGACGAGTGCCCTCCATGGTCACGACGATGGCAGAACCGGGAGCATTGACCATCCGTTCCGCCAAGAATACTTCCGACGGGTTCTCGACTTCCACCATCCCTGCCGATTGCATCTCGAACACGCCCACTTCCGTGGTGGCGCCGAAGCGATTCTTGACGGAGCGCAGCAGGCGGTAGGCATGGAAGGAGTCTCCCTCGAGGTAGAGCACGGTATCCACAATGTGCTCGAGAACCTTGGGGCCGGCAATCGAACCCTCCTTCGTGACGTGCCCAACGATGAAGGTCGCAACGTCGCGCGCTTTGGCGAGCGCGTGCAGCCTCGAGGCGCACTCGCGCACTTGAGAGAGGGAGCCCGCGCTGGATGAAATCTCCGTACTGTAAATCGACTGAATCGAATCCACGACAACGAGCAGAGGCGCCAGCGATTCGATCTGCGCCATGATGGCTTCGAGATTGGTTTCGGTCAACAGGAAAAATTCTTGCGGTACCTCATCCTGCGAGAGCACGCGGGAAACCCGGCCCTTGACTTGCCGGGCAGATTCCTCCCCCGACACATACAGCACCTTTCCGTTCGCCGCAGCGAGTGCTGCGGCCTGCAGCAACAGCGTCGACTTTCCAATTCCCGGCTCGCCGCCGATCAATACCACGGATCCCGGGATGATTCCGCCTCCAAGGACGCGTGAAAATTCGTTCATCGCCAGTGGAACGCGGTCGTCTTGAAGCGCATCGATTTCCGCCAGTCGACGCAGCGTTGAACCAACGCCGACGTCCCCCGGTTTCCTCCCGGCCTTCTGGGGAGCCACCACTTCCTCGACCATGCTGTTCCAACTGTTGCACTGCGGGCAACGCCCCATCGGTTTGATGGAAATCTTTCCGCACTGCTGACAGACATATTGGGTTCTCGATTTGGTCACGCCACCTCCTCCCGAGGATTATAACGCCTGGCACATCGTGCAACGATTTTCCGTTTCATATTTGGGTTTCGAATTTCTATGACAAACGGAGTGGATCAAAATCCACTCCGTTGAACGAAATAACTGGTTCTTGGCCGTCAACCGCTACGCTTACCCTGCCGGCACGGCCTCCTCGGTCTGATCTTCCGGTTCAGGATCCTTCTTCCGCAAGACGATCTCGCCGTCTTCCGCGTCAATCAGGATGACATCGCCCGCCTGGAAATGGTCGGAAAGCAGGGCGTCCGAGAGCTTGTCCTCGACCTGGCTCTGGATGACGCGTTTCAACGGCCGAGCCCCCATTTCAGGGTCATACCCCAGGTCCGCCATGAGTCCGCGGCCTTCGTTGGTGAGTTCGAGAGTCATTTCGTGCCCGACGAGACGCTTGGCGACTTTGGCGAGCTCCAGATCCACGATCTCGACAATCTGCTCCTTGGTCAAGGCATGGAACACGATAATCGCGTCTACGCGGTTGATGAATTCAGGGCGGAATACCTTCTTCAACGCTTCGAGCAGCTTCTTGCGCATTTCGTCGTACGCCAGGCGCTCTTCCACTTCCTCGTCGCGCGGCAGATCGAAGCCGAGAGCCGTCTGCCGGCGGATCATCTCAGCGCCGACATTCGAAGTCATGACGATGATCGTGTTGCGGAAATCGACCTTGTGGCCGCGCGCATCCGTGAGATGCCCCTCTTCCATGATCTGCAGCAGCATGTTGTGCGCTTCCGGATGGGCTTTTTCGACCTCATCGAAGACTACGATGGAATACGGGCGGCGACGAATGGCTTCGGTCAACTGGCCGGCGTCATCATACCCGACGTACCCAGGAGGAGCACCGACCAACCGGCTGACGCTGTGCCGCTCCATGAACTCCGACATGTCGATCTGGATCAAGGCATCTTCGGTGCCAAAGATGAATTCCGCCAGCGCTTTGGTCAATTCGGTTTTTCCCACTCCCGTGGGTCCCAGAAAGACGAAAGAACCAATCGGACGTTTCGGATCCTTCAAACCAGCGCGGGCACGGCGGACAGCTTTGGAGATCACTTGAATTGCGTCATCCTGCCCCACGATGCGTCTGTGCAGCATGTCTTCCATCTTCAACAGATGTTCCGACTCTTCTTCCGCCATCTGCATCACGGGAATGCCGGTCCACATCGAAACGACTTCAGCGACATCCTGCTCCGTCACCAAGGGTCCATCGTTGGCATGATCCCAGGCATCGCGCAGTTCGTCCAATTTTTCCTCGAGTTCGGCTTGCCGCTCGATCAACGCTTCTGCGTCCTCGAATCGCGCTTCATCCATCGCCTGCGTGTGTGATTCGCGCGTGTTGCGCAGCTCAGTTATCGTTTCCTTCAGAGATACCGCTTCCGGGCTCTTGTACATGCGAACCCGAGAAGCCGCCTCATCGATTAAATCGATGGCCTTGTCGGGGAGGAACCGGTCCGTCACGTAGCGGGAGGACAGGTAGACCGCGGCTTCGAGCGCTTCATCTGAGATTCCCAGCTTGTGGTGCTCTTCGTACGGCCGTCTCACGCCGCGGAGAATGTCGATGGTCTCCTCGATCGACGGCTCCTCGACCATGACGGGCTGAAAACGCCTCTCCAGCGCGGCGTCGTTCTCGATATTCTTGCGATATTCGTCGAGCGTCGTTGCACCGATGACCTGCAGCTCCCCGCGTGCCAACGCCGGCTTGAGAATGTTGGCCGCGTCCACCGAGGAACCGGCCGAGCCGGCGCCCACGAGCATATGCACTTCGTCGATGAAAAGAATCGAGTCGGATGACTTGAGCTCATCGATCACGCGTTTGAGCCGCTCTTCGAATTGGCCGCGGTACATCGTTCCGGCGACCAGAGAGCCCACATCCAATTGCAGCACGCGTTTGCCCAACAGAGGTCCCGGGGTCTCGCCAGCGACGATGCGCTGCGCCAATCCCTCGATGATCGCCGTCTTGCCGACGCCCGGTTCTCCAATCAGCGCCGGGTTGTTTTTGGTCCTCCGGGCGAGAATCTGTATGACGCGTTCAATTTCCTGTTCTCGACCCACTACGGGGTCCAGCTTGTTCTCTTCTGCCAGCGTGGTTAAATCGGTGGCCAATTGGTCGACGAGTGGCGTTTTCTCGCGCTTCTCTTTCCGCTCCTGCTGCGAAGACCTCGACATTCTGCGAGTCGGAGCTTCCTGCAGAAGCCGTCGAGTTTGACGCCGAATCTGTTCCGGCGTGACGCCCAGGCGGCGCAGGACATCCAAGCCCACGCCTTCTTTCTGGCGCACTAATCCCAGCAGAAGATGCTCGGTCCCGATGTAATGATGCCCCATACGACGAGCTTCTTCGATCGCTATCTGCAGCACCTGTTCCGTTCCGGGAGCCAATTCGATCCGTCCGCCTTTATGACGGCCGATGCCCATCAGACGTTCGACGACTTCCTTGACACGGGCCGGCTCCAGGCCCAATTCGCGCAACACGCGGCCTGCGACCCCACCCTCCTCGCGGATCAAGCCAAGAAGAAGGTGTTCGGTACCGATGTAGTTGTGATGCATCCTCTCAGCTTCTTCGTGCGCCAAGCTGAGAACACGACGTGCTCGCTGTGTAAAACGCTCCATCTTATCGGTCACGACCCAGTCCTCCGATCATACCTTCGAGACTTAAACATGCTTTCCTCATTTTACCAAAATATCCTATCACACCTGATCGATTAGGAAAAAAATACCCTGCGAAATAAAAGACCGGGTTCCTTGTTCAGGCGCCCGGCCGGATGACTACTTCGCATCGACCACTTCCCCCTGGGGATCGTCGGATGGTGGATCACCGCCCGTCTCTGCGCCCTGGGATTCTGCTGATGGTGGCTGCGCCTTTTCCTCCTCGGGCTCTGTGTCTTCTGGCGTCTTCGTATCCTCGGCTTCGACTTGCGTTTCACCTGCAGCGTCCGCTTCTACCGCATCGCCTGCTTCAGCAGCTTCCTCGGCTTCGGCTTGCGCTTCACCTGCGGCTTCCGTTTCTGCCACATCGCCTGCCTCAGCAGTTTCCTCCGCAGCCTGCACTTCCTCCTCGGCTTGTTCTTCCAAGGTTTCGGCTTCGCCGGTTTCGACTTCCTCCGCTTCGGCCGTGCCGGCTCCGGCATCTTCTACCTCGGCTGTGTCCTCCTCGGCAACGGGGATATCTTCGGTCGCCGCTTCCAAAGCCGCGTCGAAATCCTCCACCTCGCCTTGCACCTCGTCTTCCGATTCACGGGCTTGCATATCCTGCATCGCCGCGCGCCAGTCTTGTTCCGAATACTCGGCAGAGGAGACGCGCTTGAGGCTCAATCCAATCCGACGCCGGTTGTGATCGATCTTGATGACGCGCAGGGTGACGACTTGTCCTTCCTGCACCACTTCGCGCGGATGTCCCACGCGGTGATCGGCCAGTTCCGATACGTGGATCAAACCTTCGATATCATAATCGCCCGTTCCGGCCAGCGAAGCGAAGGCGCCGAAATCGGTCAGCTTGGTAATGGTGCCTTCGACCAATTGGCCTTCTTCGAAATTCTCGACGATCTGATCCCACGGATTCGGTTCGAGTTCCCGGATGGAGAGGCTGATGCGCTTCCGCTCTTTATCCACACCGAGTACTTTCACGTCGACCTTCTGCCCCACTTTGAGCACTTCCCGAGGATGGGAGACCCGTTTCCAAGAAACCTCGGAAAGATGAACCAGACCATCCGCGCCGCCGATATCCACGAAGGCGCCGAAGTCGGCCAGGCTGATGACGTGACCGATGCGGACCTCACCGATTTCCAGCTCGTCGATGAGTCGCTCTTTCAACGCGTCCCGTGCTTCTCGAGTCGCGGCACGCTCGGACATGATCAAACGATTGCGGCTCCGGTCGACTTCGATCACCTTTGCGATCACAGGTTCGTCGACCATCTTCCCCCAACGTTGATCCGGGGTATTGCCGTGCGCTCGCCGGCGTCTGGAAAGGCTTACCTGGGAAGCGGGGATGAAACCACGCACGTTCCCCAGTTTAATGATCAAACCGCCCTTGTTGTAGCCGGCAACCGTACCTTCGTACAAATCCTGGCTCTTGAGAAGTGATTCTGCCTGCTGCCAATCGCGTTCTTCTCGAGCTTTGGAGATTGAAAGTATCAACTGCCCATCGCGCCCGCTGGATCGCAGCACGTATACGTCTACCTGTTTGCCAACCTCCATCTCGCTGCGCTGCTCATCCGTCAGGCGTTCGAGTTCTCGTGAGGAAATGACCCCCTCGGATTTGGCGCCAATATCCACCAGCACATCCGACTCTGTAACGCGCGCGATCGTACCAACGCGAATCTCGCCTCGGTGAGGCATCTCTAAATCATAGGATTCCTCCTCGAGCAACACGTCCATCGGATGTGCTGCTTCATTGGAATCCTTTATATCTTCAATATCACGAACCTGGCTGGAAGATTGAGACTCATCTTCCTCTGATTTCTCGGCGGATGTGTCTGCGGGCTCTTCTTGTACCTCCTCCACCTCGGATTCGCTTGCTTCGAGGGTATTCATCGGCGCTTGTTCCGACTCTTCAGTTGTCTCCTGGGAAGGTGGCTCTGCGCCAACGGGCTCTTGATCTTGGCTCATAAATATCGGCTTTCTCCGTTTCGTATTGTTATGGAGGCATTATAAAGGCGAAGGGCGCTCTTGACAACCTCTGTTGGATTCCCGGATGTCGTTTGCGGTATAATCCGGCCGGAGATCGTACCATGGCTTCTGTATATCCATTTACCGCCATCGTTGGCCAACACCGCATGCTGCGTTCGCTGGTTCTCAACGCAGTCAATCCCCGCATAGGCGGCGTTTTGATCCGCGGAGAGCGGGGCACAGGGAAGTCCACCGCGGCGCGTGCGCTCGCCGCTTTGCTGCCCGACGTAAAAGTCGTCGCCGGATGTCGTTTCGGGTGTGATCCGGATCGTCCGACGACGTGGTGTACGGAATGCAGGGAACGAGTCGAACGAGGGGAAGACCTGCCGGTGGAAACCCGCAAAACGTCTTTCGTCGATCTCCCCGTTTCCGCCACCGAAGACCGGGTAGTGGGCACGCTGGATATCGAACGTGCGATCAAGGAAGGCGAACGCCATTTCGAACCCGGCGTTCTCGCGGCCGCCAACCGGGGAATGCTCTACATCGACGAGGTGAACCTGCTGGACGATCACGTCGTCGACGTGCTGCTCGACTCCGCGGCGTTGGGCATGAACATCGTCGAACGTGAAGGTATCTCCTTCAGCCATCCCGCCAGATACATCCTGGTCGGAACGATGAATCCCGAAGAGGGAGACCTGCGTCCACAGCTTCTGGATCGCTTCGCGCTCTCCGTCGAAATCCGGGGCCTCACGGACGCGGAAGATCGAGTGGCGATCATGGAAAACAACCTGTCCTACGAGCACGATCCCACCCGGTTCCGCGAGCAATGGATGCCGAAGGAGTACGAACTCTCCAAACAAATCGAAACCGCCCGGGAGCTCGTCGAGCACGTGAAATATTCGAAGCATGACTTACTGCTCATCGCCAGACTCACCTCCGAACTTCAGGTTGACGGCCACCGCGCGGACCTGGTAATCCTCAAAGCCGCGCGCGCTCATGCGGCATTCGAAGGCCGGGATGCCATCACGGAACGAGACATTGCCCTGGCGGCCGAGCTTGCTTTGCCGCACCGCCTGAAACGCGGTCCCTTCCATCAGGTTGAAGTTTCGATCGACGAACTGCAATCTCAGATCGAACACATTCAATCTCAGGTCGACGGGGAAGAAAGCGATCAGGCTCCCGCCGATGATGATAATTTGACCCATAAAAAAAAAGGCGTCAAAGCGTAGCGGGTGAAAGCACCCAGGAAGCGGAACGCTTTGATCAAGCAGAACCCCACAATCAATCACCGAGCGATTCTCTTCACGCGCGTTGGTGGGAGGGTGGAGAGCAGGTAAAGACCGGGCAGTCCTTTTCGCCGCGGCGTCTGGAAGGGCAGCTCGACCGATTGACCCGCCGCCAGGGGGGAAGGCGGACCCGAACCCGCACCGATCGGAAACGCGGCCGCTACATCCTTGCAAGGCCGGCGAGAGATAAACCTACCGACATTGCCTTCGATGCGACCCTGCGAGCAGCTGCGCCGTTCCAGAAGAGAAGAAAATCAGAGGCAGAACATCGACGTTTTGCCATCGAACCCTCCGATCTTCAAGAAAAAGTACGCGTTCGCAAAGCCGCAAACCTGATTCTGTTCGTCGTCGACGCCTCCTGGTCCATGGCCGTGGCGGAGCGGATGTCCGCAACCAAGGGTGCGATCCTGTCCCTGCTCACGGACGCCTACCAACGCAGAGATCGCGTCGGCCTGGTCGTCTTCCAAAAAGACCGCGCCATTATCGTGCTGAAACCGACGAACTCCGTCCAACTCGCCCAATCGGCGCTCGCAGACATCCCGGTTGGCGGTAAAACTCCGCTCTCTGCCGGATTGTTTATGGCACATGAAATTTTCCAGAAAGAACAAAACCAGAATAAAGATTTGATACCCCTGATGATCCTTCTGACGGATGGGGCGGGCAACGTCTCCATGGGCCATCAACCACCCCAACAAGAAGCCCATAGAATCGCCGATAGGATACAAGAAGCCGGCATCCGTTCTGTGGTAATCAACATGGAGCATGCGGCATTCGACCAGGGACTGGCGAAGGCGCTCGCCGATCATCTCGGAGGTCCGTGTTACACGCTGCAAGAGCTCCGCGCCGATCACCTCTACATGGCGGTGCGCCAGGAGATCAACCGCGTGAACGAATGAACGCAACACTGCATCCGCATACCGCTCCCACGTTTTGATTCTACACTTCGGAGACAATCGAAGATCATTCAGCCGGGATCTTGCTCGCCAGGCGCCTCAGGCGATGCTCGATTTCCGACCACATCTTGTCTCGCCGCCAATCATCCATCCAATAGGTCAGACATTGAAGCGCCTCTTGCGCCCAATGCTGCGCCGCAGTAATGTCTTCAGCGTACCACTCATGATATTTCGCCAGTTCGATACAAGGGCGCGGGTCATCCGGGGCAAGAGAGTGCCACGTTTCCCAGTACCCGATCGCTTCATTCCTTTGATCTGCGCGCTTCAAATAGGATGAGTAATGGCGCAGTGCATCCAGGCGGACTTCTTCTCCCGCGTTCTCAAGCGCTGACGTAAAAGCTTTCCTCGCTTGTACATCCCGACCGTTATCCAGATGCCAGCGCGCCAACGCCAGTGCTTCCGCACCCGATAGATCACCCGGATCTCGATCTTCATGCCGCTCGAGCACGTGGA
The DNA here is from genome assembly GCA_034430695.1 of Anaerolineales bacterium. GTDB lineage: Bacteria > Chloroflexota > Anaerolineae > Anaerolineales > E44-bin32 > WVZH01. The sequence continues at coordinate 22,464 of DAOUEE010000203.1, forward strand.
CGGCAAGCCCGACCAGACTGAGAATGTCGATCGCGTTATGGTAGAGAACCCGCGTCATCTCCCGCGCGTCGCCTGTGCGCAGGTAATCGAGATACATGCCGGGAATCTGCGCGCCCGGGACATCTTCCTCAGAACGCTCGACGCCCAACAACGTTCGCTCGATCGTGCCCAGGCTGCAGTCGGGAAGGCTGCGCCGCCACAAGCGTCGTGCGGGATGGAGAAGATCGATCTGCGGCAGCGAACTCAGCGGCCAATGTTTTCGCAATCCGAGCATGTAGCGCATCTCGAGCAGAGGTACGTCAAAAACACGGCCGTTGAACGACACGATCGCGGCCGCATTCTCGAGGTCTTCTTGCAATGCGTCGAGCAATCCCGCTTCTTCACCAGGCTCTCGCAGAAAATATTGACGCAGGCGGAAATGATCCCCCGCAAATCGTCCCACGCCGACCAGAAAAGCAATCGTTCCCGCGCCGCCAGCCAGGCCGGTGGTTTCCGTGTCGAGAAAGAGCATGTCGTCAAAAGAAACACCTGCGAGATCCGGCTGACGTACGACCTGCGCGGCCAGGCCGCTCTCAAAATCGAAAATTCTTGAGAGCTCGCAGCCGGCATGTTCGTAATCCCGTGGATACAATTCCTGGATGCGGAAAGCTTTTCCGTGCGGGGTATCCAGTTCGTCGCCGGGAGGCAAGTCTGCAGGACGCGGTCGTGCAGCTTGCAACTCTGCACGTTTACGCGACTTTCGCCCCAAACGTTTCAGGCGCCGGCGAAGCGCATCATCACTCATCACCAATTCGACCCCATTGCAGAGCCAACCACCTCATCATACGAACATTATATCGCTCGAACAACCGGGGACACGCAGATGGTTGAACCTGTCCTCTGTCCCGAGGATGAAGAAACGGCAGCAGAAAAGGTTTCATGTAGAAATAAGAGCTGCGTAAATCAAGTTGGCCTTCGGTCGCTGATGAATCAAGCGTATTTGATGCTGGCGATGATTTACGATACGAGCGGGGTTCGATCCCGGCCGGTGCACCTGCGCACCGTTTATTCCTCCGCTGCCAACAGCACAACCGTGAAGGTCGTTCCCTCCCCAAGTTTCGAATCCACCCAGATCCTGCCGCCATGGTTGTCGACGATCGACTTCACGATCGAGAGGCCGAGGCCCGTGCCAGGCATGTCGTCGGGGATGTTGCTGGCACGGAAGAATTTATCGAACAGGTAGGGTTGATCGGCGGGCGGGATGCCGGGGCCGTTATCGATCACGCGCAAGATCACCTGCCCACCCTCCGACTCGGCTTGCACACGAACCGTGCCACCTTCGGGTGTGTACTTGATCGCGTTGTCGATGAGATTCCCGACCATCTGCCGAAGACGGACCGGATCTCCATTCACCAGGGGCAAACCCTTGTCGAGTTCGACATCCAATTTAACGCCCTGGCTTTCAGCAAGTCCCTGCAGGCTTTCCACCGCGTAGTGCGTGATCCTGTCGATGGGTGTGTTTTCCCGGGCGATGTCCAGGCCCGCCTCGAGGCGCCCCAAGTCCAATAGATCGGTGACCAAATCTGTGATCTGTTGAACGCTGAAACGGACCCGCTGCGTGAACTCTTGCTGTTGTTCATTCAGTTTTCCGGCGCGCTCGATCAGTTCTACGTATCCCAAAATCGCTGTGAGGGGGGAACGTAAATCGTGCGAAACCGTGGTTACAAATTCAGACTTGATGCGATCCAGATTCTTCAAATGGGTGATGTCGTGTAAAACGATCGCCTGGCCTACCCCCTCAATTGGCGTGCACTGCAAATTGAAGATTCGCCCGTCCGCGGTTTCGATGTCCTCTTGATGGGGAACTTTCCCGGCAGTCCGCAGCATTTTCAATATCTTGGGTTCGTCGAAGGCCTCGACAATCGATCGGCCCAGAAAATCACCCTCGATCCCAAAAGCTTCCTGCGCGGTGCGGTTGATCAGCCGGATGCGGTTATCCGGATCGACAACGATCACGCCGTTTTTAATTTGACGCAGGATGGTCTCCAGCTGGATTCGTTCCATTTCCGAATGCGCGAACAGGCGCGCGTTTTCGATGGCGATGGCGGCGTAATCGGCCATGGCCATGATCACGGTCATATCTTTCTCGGAAAGTACACTGCCCGCCTTGCGGTTATCGACCCCCAGCACGCCGATCACCCGGCTGCGCACCTTGAGCGGCACGTAAATCAACGAGTGGACCAGATAGGACGTCTTGATCTTCTTGGGTGTCGTTTCATCGAGGATCACCGGCTCACCCGTCGAGACGACTTTTCCGGCCAGCGAATCGCGCGTTTCCAGGCGAAAGGCAGTGGCGAAATCTTCGTCGAAATTCTTCGAAGCGCGCATATAGAGTTCGCCCGTCTCTTCCTCCAGAAGCAGCAGACTCCCTTCTTCGGCGCCTGTAAGCCGCACCGCAGCTTCCACGACCGTGGTCAGGACTTCATCCAGATCCAACATCGCAGTGACCGTGCGCCCGATCATAGACAACGCTTCGAGTTCGTGGATGCGATGCTCGATCGTTTCGGTTTTGTCCGCTTTCGCTTTCAGCAACCCGTCGGCCAGTCGATGTTCCCGTTCGGCGAAAGCGCGTTTTACTGCTTCCAACATCTCCTCGGGCTCGAAGGGTTTCGTGAGCAAGTCCGTCGCCCCGGCGCGCAAGGCTTTCACCGCCAGCGCTTCCGATCCCTCGCTGGTGATCAATATCGTTGGAATGCTGGGGTCCTGCCGACGAAGCCGTTGGATCAATTCGATGCCGGTTAAGTTCGGCATCTGCTGGTCGGTGATCACCAGAGCAGGTTTGTATTCCTGGACCAACGTCAGCGCCGACAATCCATCCGCCACAGATTTGACCTCATATCCCGCAGGCGTGAGGATACTTTCCTCCAGACTGAGGCGGAAGTCCTCGTTATCGTCGACGACCAAAATCATCTTTTCACTCATCGTGTTCTGACACTCTCGATCGTAGCACAGTCATGTGCGCCGGACGAATAGGAGTTTCGATGCGCTTGCGAGGCTCACCGGCTTCACGATTCTTCCGGCATTGGCCGTGTTTTACCCGGTGAAGTTTCAGGCGCTTCGTTCACCTGCTTGATCAATGCCACCAAATCCTCGTCTACGGTTTGTAGAGCTTTATGAAGGTCGCCTCTCTCGATTCGCTGTAACAACACGCCAATTTGTGCTCTCGCCGCACGCAGACCGCGTTCCAATCCCGCCCGCCAGTCTGCCCTGGCTCGAGCGTCCATATTCGCTTCCCCCATCACGCGCTGTAAATGGTTGGCCCTGGCTTCAAGCGCCTGGAAAAGTCGAGCGTTGACCAAGGAGATCGAAGCGTAATCCGCTACGGCTTCGAGCATTGCCTGGTCCCTTTCAGAAAAACCGCGGCCTTCCTTTCGGGCGACGGCCAGCACACCAATGGGCTTGTTTCGCACTTTCACCGGAGCGATCAATGCCGCCTTCGCGAACTTATCGATTTTGAATTGCGATAATCCCTCTCCTTTGATCGCCAACGACTCTCCGGAAAGCATCACCAAGCTGCTCACACCGTCTTCCCACATTTGATGCAGTTTGGCGACGATGCCGGGCGGCATGTCGGCTTGCGCTCGCAGTAACAATTGTCCACTTTTCTCCTCTTCCAACAAGAGCCAGCCCATATCCGCCTCGGTGACGAACAGGCTGCCTTCCATGAGCTTGTCGAAGAGCTGATTCTGATTGGTCGTGGACGTGACCGTCTTGCCGATTCCAAAAAGCGTGGTCAATTCGCGCACTCTGTGTTCGAGTTGGCGGTTGCTGTCGGCCAATTGCTGGGCGAGGCGCTGCCGCTCTCCTCGCAGCCGGGTTTCGTTGATCGCCCGTTCCACCGCAGTAAGGACTTCCGCCTCGCGCAGCGGCTTCTTCAAGTAATCGTTTGCACCCAGACGAAACGCCTGGATGGCGTCCGCCTCCATACCCTCCTGCGCCATGACGAGCGTGGGAAGCTCGATCCCCTGAGAACGCAATGCGACGAGAAGATCCTTTCCACTGAGACCCGGCAAGGTCATACTGGCGAGAATGAGATCCGGCATGAAAGTAATCGCTTGCTGAATTGCGGTAGCCGCATCGTTTGCTACCGCCACCTCATAACCGAGGGGAGTAAGCACCTCTCGCTCGAGGAGGTCCAGCACGTCGGGGTCTTCGTCGACGACGAGGACCCTTCCCAGATCGGAAGAATCAACCATGCCGGTATGATAGCACGGAAGAATTTTCGGGGGGAGTCGAGCAGGCGGCGTCCTCGCCCCGCTCCGTCACGCTTTTCATCGAGGTCCATTGCAACCCAACGCCCTAAAACAGCAGCGAGTCTCACCGCTGCGTAGGGCTGCCGGCCCCGTTTCATCCAAGAAGGGAATCGCCCACACGCGGATTGGATCGACTCGCCTGCGCGGACGAACGCACGTTTGCCACTTCATGTCGCAAAAAAAGATCGCGACTGTTAGAATCATGTTAAAGTCGTTTACGGCATCTTGACTCTCGTTCTTGGCGCCCCTTAGAATTCAAAGTAAGGATTCACAACTGCATGGAGTACAAGGATTACTATAAAATCCTGGGGGTGAAACGTGACGCTTCGGAAGCGGAAATCAAACGCGCCTATCGATCGCTGGCGCTGAAATACCACCCCGATAAAAATCCCTCCAGTGATGCGACAACCCGTTTTAAAGAGATCAACGAGGCATACGAAGTACTCGGTGATACCCAAAAACGCTCGAAGTACGATCAACTTGGAAGCTCGTACAAAGCCTGGGAACGAATGGGTGGACGCAGCGGGAATTTCGACTGGTCGCAGTGGACGAGCGGCTCGTCCGGCGGAGTGCACGTAGACGTTGGCGATTTGGGTGATCTCTTTGGCGGCTTCTCCGATTTCTTCTCCGCGATTTTCGGGGGCATGCCTATCCACAGTCAACCGTCCGCATCCAGGCGTTCCATGCGCGGCCAGGATGTCGAACAATCCATACGCATCAGCCTCGCCGAGGCCCACTCGGGCACGACGCGAATCCTCCGACAAGATGGACGCAAGCTCGAAGTGGTCATCCCCGCCGGCGCGAAGAGCGGGATGAAGCTGCGCATCAGCGGGCAAGGCCATTCAGGTCAACGCGGATCGGGCGACCTGTACATCAAAGTCAACGTGAATCCCGATCCGCGATTCAAACGTAAAGAGAACGATCTTTATACCGACGCCACGGTAGATCTGTATACCGCAGTGCTGGGTGGCGAGGCGCGCGTGCCCCATCCGCAAGGGGAGCTCGTGTTGACCGTTCCCCCGGAGAGTCAGCCCGGGAAGGTGTTTCGTCTGAAGGGAAAAGGAATGCCGGACGTGCGTGGTGGAGCCAGCGGAGACCTGTACGCCACGCTCAAGGTAAGCCTGCCGGAAAAATTGTCCGATGAAGAAAGAAAGCTGTTCGAAAAATTATCTAAACTTCGCTGATACCGCCCATGGATCCAGTATCGAAAATTTCCGGGTAAAGGAATGAAGTTATGAAAATGAGAAACGGTATTTTTGCGATCGTGATTCTGATCTCTCTTCTCGCAATTGTCACATGCAACAGCCTGTCGACGTTGGGGGAAAACGTCATACAAGGTCTGGAATCTACAACCGGCACACAAGACAACGAGGCCGAAACGGAAAGCGAAACGGCTGATGTTCAAGACAACCCGACCGGGATCGGAGATCTGGACCTGGCAGACATCTATGATCGCGTCTTGCCCGGCGTGGTCACGATCTGGACGTATGCAGATATCGGTGATAATGGCGATTCGAGACCGTTGGGTCAAGGGTCGGGTTTCGTCGTCGATCAAGACGGTCACATCTTGACCAACCAGCACGTCATCGAATCCGCATCCGAAATCGAAGTCGATTTTCCGTCCGGAATGAAATCCTGGGCGGATTTGATTGGCACGGATCCCGATTCCGACCTGGCCGTGCTTGAGGTCGATGTCCCCGCAGAAGACCTCGTCCCGATTCCGTTCGGAGATTCGGATCAAGTGCGGGTGGGGGAATTCGTCATTGCAGTCGGAAATCCGTTCAACTACGAAGGCACGATGACGCTCGGCATCGTCTCCTCCAAAGGACGCACCCTTGAATCCATCAATCCGGCTCCCGGCGGAGCGTTCTTTTCAGCCGGAGATTTAATCCAAACCGATGCCGCGATCAACCCCGGCAACTCGGGAGGACCGCTGATCAACATGCGCGGCGAGGTGATCGGGATCAATCGGGCCATATCCACAGAGAGTTTCAGCCCGACCGGCAATCCCGTTAATTCCGGTGTGGGATTCGCCATTCCCATCAACATCGTAAGTCGCGTTCTGCCATTCTTGATCTCGGAAGGAAGATACGAATACCCCTATCTCGGCGTTCAAAGTCTTGGGGAATGGAATCTGCGCACGATCGAATCGCTGGATTTGCCGTCCGACGCCCTGGGTGCTTACATCACCTGCGTGACCGAGAGCAGTCCGGCTGATGAAGCGGGCCTCATCGGCGCCGGAAGCTGCGGGGATCCGGAAGTCCATCCGGGCGGAGATCTGATTATCGCCATCGACAACCAGCCCGTCAGCCGCTTCTCCGAACTGCTTGCGTATCTACTCAAACACACCGAAGTTGGACAAGTCGTAACACTGACCGTGCTGCGTGATGGGGAAACCATCGATCTGCCGTTGACCATCGGTGCTCGCCCATAACGATTCGGCCAGTCGACGCGAATCCGAATATTCGGATTGGAGGGCATGATGTTGACGGAACGAGATCTAAAAGAACTCATCGAACATCGACCCAAGGATCCAGTTTTGAGTGTTTTTCTGAACACCGATCCTGCTTCCGGGTCGAACGAAGTCCATCGTCTGCAACTGCGTCAATTGTTGAAAGCCTTCGATGAAGGAGCCGAAGGCGATGTCGATGCAATCATGCGCTTCGTGCAACACGAGTACGATTGGAGCGGCAGAAGTCTGGTTATATTTTCGTGCGTGGAAGATGACTTTTTCCGCACGTTCTCGCTTTCGCTTCCATTGCGCAGCCGAGCCCGCCGTCTAAAGCGGCCTTACGTAAAACCGCTGGTCGACCTGATCGACAGTTATGGCCATTACGGCGTTGCGCTGGTCGACAAACAAGGCACGCGGCTCTTCAATTTTCACCTCGGCGAATTGAATGAAATCGAGGGTTCGCTCGGAGAGCCCGTGCGGCACACGAAGCGCGGCGGCGGGTCGCAGAGCCCGGGTAGGAGAGGTGGGGCCGCCGGACAAACACGCTATTCCGAAGAAGTCGCCGAACGCAATTTAAAGGACGCAGCAAATTTCGCGGCCACCTTTTTTGATCAAAATCAGGTCCGCCGGGTTCTCGTTGGAGGTACTGAAGAAAACGTAGCTCGATTCCTGGAATATCTTCCCAAACGTTGGAAGTGCCTGGTCATGGGCACCTTCCCAATCGAAATGACGGCCGGCCACATGCAGGTGCTGGAAAAGGCAATGAATGCCGCCAAAAAATTCGAGGTTGCACGCGAGGCGCGCCTGGTGGAAGCGGTCGTAACCGCGGCCGCGAAGGGAGGTGAGGGCGTCATTCGGCTGGGGGACACGTTAGGCGCCGTTCAAGCCGGCAACGTCCAGACGCTGGTTGTCAGCGAAGGATTCCGCGCAGCGGGATATCGCTGCGTCAGCTGCCGATTCATCTCGGAACAGAAACTCGAACGCTGCCCCTTCTGTTCGAGCCCGATCGAAAAAATCGAGGACGCCGTCGAACTCGCCATTCGACAGGTTTTAGCCGACGGCGGCGAGGTCGAGATGCTGCACGACAACCAGGCTTTAATGAAGGCGGGGAACATCGGAGCCGTGCTGCGCTATAAAACCTGACCAATACCCCGCACGACGAAAGAGAATAAAAAAACTGCGGCGTTGGAACCAACGCCGCAGTTTTCGTCTCGGGAATTCTCCCTGTGGATCAATCCGAAAATAGGGAACGCTCCAAAGCGAGAAGGTTGGAGGTTAGGCGCTCGAGGTCCTGATCCAGAGAAAGCGCGTCCTGCCCCAAATTGTCCAGTAATTCTGCCAATTGATCTCGCAGTGCTTGAACGGCCGTCGTTCCGTCCGCACCGAGCCCGGCCTGCAAACTCGCCAGGCGATCGTCGGTGCCCGCCAGAGCGGCGCGTATCCCCACCAGATCATCTTGCCCCAGGGCCACGCGTGCGGAAGACACATCGACCAGGGCATTGACCAACTGCACGTGCAAATTCGCCTCGTCTGCCTGCGCCTGGATGTCTGCGATTCGTGCGTCACAATCCGCGCGTACGGAATCTTCAATCGTCGCTCGTTCGGCCTCGAGAGTCGAAACCTGGCTTTGCAGGTCGTCTTTTTCCGTCCGGAGGTCCCGCACCAGCGTGAACCAGGCGACTCCGACGCCCAACCCAAAAACGGCGGCCAAACCAATCACCCACAGCAAGAGCTTGCGCATGAACCCCTTGACCCGATCCATTCGCCCGGAGGCAGGCTTCTGCTTCTTTGTCGTCTTTTTCTTCCCGCGGGCTTTTTCCACAACATCGCTCGACGCGGCTGGCGCATCCAACTCCGAGTGTTTTTCTTCTTCATGGTCATCATTGGGAACCATTGACATCCTCCTCTGGCGCGGATTCTGTGGGCTGCACTGTCGGTGTCACAGTCGCCGCAGGCAGCACAGAATAATCTGTAGCCTCGATCAGCAATTTCCAGGCAATTTCCAACTCGTCGGCGGCGATGACCGGTGATTGCCGAACGTCGTCAAGCGCCAGTTCCAGCCGCTTGACGATCGATTCCAACGTATCGATCTCCTCCGGCGTTCCTTGCTCGAGCATCGCATTCAGCACGTCGGCTGCCGCCGAGATGTCCTCACTGGCAAGACCCAGGTTGTCGTGAATCAACGACACCCTCGCTCTCGTTAGCAGAGACATCGTGCGCACCAATTGCAGTTGGTACTGGAACTGATGCGCCGGGATACCCAGCGCCGAAAGCTCCGCTTCGAGCTCATCGATTCGATCCGCGAGTCCCAGGATGGTTAATTCAACCTCGCCGACATTATCCGGCAGGAGCGCCAATGCGGACACTTCATCCGCATGCTCGTCCTGCAAGCTGCGCAGCCGTTCCACCCGAGCGTCCAGCGCAGACAGGTCCTCCGCTTGAACGGCCAGCCGCCCCTCGATATCGACCAGGCGCTCATCGAGTCGATCCATTTGGGTCTGAATCATCTCGTTCGAAGATGCCAGATCCTGCTCTAATTGATCCAATCGCTGCGAATTTTCCTGCACCGGTGCGATGAAATCTCGATACAATTTCGGGATTCCATAATATGCCGCAGCGCCCAAACCGATTCCAAGAATGAGAACGACGATGATTCTCAAGAGGAAGCCGAGAAAGCGCCGAAAGACGCTCGGTTCTCCTCCCCCATTTACGTCCTCATCTTCATATTCTGCTTCAGATTCTTCTTCCCATTCGGGGCTTTCGAATTCTTCTTCCATATTGTTCTCCACCTAAATCGTCAGGGAGTCGTTGTTTCCAATGCCGGCAGCGCTTCCATAATCAGCTGTCTCAGGCCCTGGAGAAACTGGTCGAACCGTCCTATCGATTGTGTCAGCAAATCGATATCGTTGTGGATTTCCTCGATCTGTGCCTGCATCTCGGCCACATCATCGAGCGAACCGGAGACATCCTCACGCAGCGTGGTGAACTGATCTTCCACATTTTGGACTCGTCCGCTCAAGCCTTCGATCGCTTCCAGGCGCAGGTTGATGGCATCCAATCGCGAAACGGCGCCATTAATATCGATTTGAAGCGCTCCGAGCTGGCTTTCCAATTGACGCACCGCGGCATGTTTTCCCATGTCCAACGTGCCGTTGATTCCGGCGACGACCGATAAAGTCAACAGGACAGAAAGCAGCACGCTGATTCCTGCCGTCACGATCACGAGGCCCCATTGTTCTTGGGCGATGGAAAGCGAAAACGGAAGCAGCGGTTGACGCTTGTTCCTCGAGTGCTTGCGTCGGGCAGCCATTTTCGGCCGCCGTCCATCTACCGGCATCCCTGGCTTCGAGATCGTCTCGTCCTCTTTCCCTCCTTCTTCAGAAAGAGTTCCGGCCGTGCCGGATTCCGCACCGGATTCAAAGTGTAAAAACGGTTCCAATCGAGCCAAAGTCGACGGACCCAGGCCGTTGACGCGCTGCAAGTCCTCGAGGTCGACGAAGGGGCGAGCGTCCATTATGCGCTGCCCCATTGCTTCACCAACGCCAGGCAATGTCATCAGTGTTTCCAGATCTGCGGCGTTCGGATTGACGATGATCTTTTCTTCTGTCATCTTATCCTTCCCATGATCTGCATCGATCGAACGACTCGAGCGTTACGGTTCGAATACCCCTATAAGTATTTACGCAAGATTCGGACGAGAGTTTCCCCTCTTTATACACCGGTTCGACGAATTCCGCTGTCGGACGGCCGGAACGGCGAAGTCATCGATCCTGTTGCTGAATAGTGTACCAAACCCCACCGTCGGGTGAAGGATGTGCGTACAACAAAGGGCGCCTCGGCGCAGGCGGTACAAACAAGCGCCCGAGCAGGACTCCGACGAGAAATCCCCCAATGTGTGCCCACCATGCAATTCCGCCAAAATCAACCTGCGCTCCCAGACTGAGCAACCCGGAGGACAACTGGGACAGGAACCAGACCCCGATAAACAGGGGCGCCTGAATGTCGATGAACCAGGGGAAGAAAAAGAGGGGTATGAGGGTGGTGATGCGTGCTCGCGGATACATAACGAAGTAAGCACCCAGGATCCCGGCAATTGCTCCGCTTGCACCGATGGTCGGGGTCTGAAGCGCCGCAGAACGTGCGCTGTAGAAGAACGTGGTGACGCCGGTATACACTACCCCGGCGATGATGCCGCTCAGCATGTAGAAAAACAGGTACCGCTTGCGCCCCATGCGATCTTCCACGTTGTCGCCGAAGATGAAGAGGATCCACATGTTGCTGATCAAGTGAAACCAGCCCCCATGGAGGAACATCGCGCTTACCAGCGTGAGCAATCCGAACGGCCGCGCCGGCGTGATCTCGCCGGGTACGAGGCCCAAAACGTCAACCAGGTGATTGTAAACATTCGAACCCAGGGAAATCGAAAGCAGAAACACAAAAACGTTGATCGCAATCAACGTGTAAGTGACGATCGGGAAAGATCGGGAACGAATGGTATCGCGAATCGGAAACATCGAAACTCCAAAGCGACAATGGGCGAACTCCGTCGTCCATTGTCGCTCACGGATGATATTTCTTATTTCGCCTTGACTTCGATTTCCTTCGGACGTGCATCTTCCGACTTCGGGATGCGTACGGTTAGCACACCGTCTTCAACCTTTGCTTCTGCGGTGTTCGCATCAAGACCGGTCGGGAGCTGCAAGCTGCGTGTAAATCCACCATGACGCAGTTCACGGAGCAGGTATTTTCCATTTCCGTCGCCGTTCTCGTGTTCGACCTCGCTGCGCAAAGTCACCACGTCATCCAGGATCTCGATCGAGATGTCTTCAGCTTTCAAACCCGGCACGTCCGCGGTAATGACGTATCCATCCTGATCGGCGTGAACGTCCACCGGGATCCGGCGGCCACCGTTGAAACCAACGGGTTCATAGCGTCGAATTCGTCGAAAGCTTCTTGGCGCCAAATAATACGTAACCATCTGATAACCTCCGTTGTGATTCGATATTTTCGTTTTCCACACCACAAGCATACCGTCAGATTATCAGAAGGTCATAAATCGGACATTGGAAATCCATTAACAGCCGCGTTGACCTCTTGTTAACACTTCGCCAACACTGTTCATATGCGGACCGTATACACTGACGTAGAAAGGCCCGCAGGTCGTTACAGCATAGACGCTGTGCATAGACACATCCTGCGAACGAAGGCAAGAATAACGTTGTAGTAAAGGAATAACGGTATGAATTTGGAAAAATACACGCAGAAAGCACAGGAAGCGATTCTCTCGGCGCAACGGATCGCACAGGACAATCACAACAGTACGATCGAACCAATACATCTGCTGTTGGCCCTTGTCAATCAAAGTGACGGCGTTGTGGCGGCGATCATCACGCGCATCTCCGGCAGCCCGGCGAGGCTGAGAGAGGAACTGCAGTCGGACATTGCGAACCGCCCAAAAATACAAGGCGCAGGCGTCCAGCCAGGACTCTCATCAGCGACCTCTGAACTACTTACGCTGGCCGAAAAACAAGCTGGCAAGATGAAAGATGAGTATATCTCCACGGAGCACATATTCCTGGCTTTGGCTTCGGGACCCGAGGCCAAACGGCTGCGTGATTTCGGTATTACCCCGGAAAGCATACTCCAATCATTGACCGAGATTCGAGGCTCGCAGCGCGTAGTCACGCCCAATCCGGAAGACACCTATCAGGCATTGGAAAAGTACGGACGCGACCTGACGCAACTCGCTCGACGAGGCAAGCTCGACCCGGTGATTGGCCGCGATGAGGAAATCCGCAGACTCGTGCAGGTGCTGTCCCGCCGCACGAAAAACAACCCGGCATTGATCGGAGAGCCGGGCGTCGGGAAAACCGCCATCGTCGAAGGATTGGCCCAGCGCATCGCCCACGGCGACGTGCCGGAAGGTATAAAAAATCGCCGCATCATCCAGTTAGACATGGGGGCGCTCGTCGCAGGCGCCAAGTACCGCGGCGAATTTGAAGAACGGCTTAAGGCCGTGCTGAAACAAGTCGCCGAATCCGAAGGTGAAATCATCCTCTTCATCGACGAGATGCACACCGTGGTAGGCGCCGGCGCAGCCGAAGGCAGCATGGACGCGAGCAACATGCTCAAACCGATGCTGGCCCGTGGGGAGCTGCACGCCATCGGCGCCACGACGCTGGATGAATATCACAAGTACATCGAAAAGGATGCCGCCCTGGAACGTCGTTTTCAACCCGTGTTCGTTTCCGAACCCAGCGTTGAGGACACCATCAGCATACTGCGTGGTTTGAAGGAACGCTATGAAGTCCATCACGGCGTGCGCATCCAGGACAACGCAGTGATCGCCGCGGCGACGCTCTCCAATCGCTACATCTCGGACCGCCACCTGCCCGACAAGGCCATCGACTTGATCGATGAGGCGGCGGCACGCTTACGCACGGAAATCGATTCGAAACCGCAAGCGTTGGACGAAGTGGATCGCCAGATCATGCAGCTCGAGATCGAGCGCGAGGCCTTGAAAAAGGAGAAGGACAAGGCATCGAGAAAACGCGAAGAGCGAATCGAAGCGGAATTGGCCGATCTTCGCGAGCAATCTTCTCAGCTCCATGCGCGCTGGCAGACTGAAAAAGAAGCCATCGCCAAGCTTAGAGATTTAAAGGAACAGATCGAGCAAACGCGTATGCAAGTCGAACAAGCCGAACGGCATGCCGATCTCGAGCAGGCGGCCCGCCTGCGCTACGGTACGCTGCGTGAGTTGGAAGAAAAGCTCGAAGCGCAAGAAAAGCGCATCAAAGAGCTGCAGACGGAGGGCGCACTGCTCAAGGAGGAAGTCGACGCCGAAGACATCGCCGCCGTCGTCTCGCGCTGGACGGGAATTCCCGTTTCCAGGCTGCTCGAAGGTGAGATGGAAAAATTGCTGCACATGGAAGAGCGCCTGCACCAATACGTGGTCGGGCAGGACGAGGCCATCAGCGCCGTGTCCAACGCCGTGCGGCGTTCGCGATCCGGTTTGCAGGACCCCGAACGTCCCATTGGTTCGTTCATCTTCCTCGGCCCCACGGGAGTCGGGAAAACGGAACTGGCCCGTGCATTGGCCAGATTCCTCTTCGACGATCCCAAGGCCATGACGCGCATCGACATGAGCGAATACCAGGAAAAACACAGCGTTGCACGAATGATCGGCGCGCCGCCCGGATACGTCGGTTATGAGGAAGGCGGCCAACTCACCGAGGCGGTTCGCCGCCGGCCCTACAGCGTGGTCCTCTTCGACGAAATCGAAAAAGCGCACACGGATGTGTTCAACGTACTGCTGCAGTTGCTCGACGAAGGTCGCTTGACCGACGGACAAGGCCGCACGGTCGATTTCCGCAACACCGTCGTGATCATGACCAGCAACCTGGGTACCCAACTCTGGAGCGACGAAAGCAAGGCCGAACAGGCCACGCAAAGCGAAGTGCGCGAACTGCTGACGCAGCACTTCCGCCCCGAGTTCCTCAACCGCATCGACGAGATCGTGATCTTCCACAAGTTGAAGAAGGAAGATCTGCGCCAGATCGTAGACATCCAACTACGGCGCGTTCGCGCCAGGTTGGCCGAGCAAGGATTCGGTCTGCGTCTGAGCGAGGAAGCGAAGGCCTATCTTGCCGAAATCGGATACGATCCGGTCTTCGGAGCCCGCCCGCTGAAACGCGCCATCCAGCGCGAGCTGCAGGATCCCCTGGCGCTTAAATTGCTGGCCGGCGATTTCATTCCCGGAGAAACACTGCAGGTGGAAAGGGGCAAGGACGGGCTGGAATTCTCGGCCGTGAAAGATGCCGAGCCCGTGCTCGCCCAGAACGATTGAGACAGATCCACTTCCCATGATTGCGCGGAGCGTCCCTGCCGGAGCGCTCCGCTGCGCGTTTGTCGCAAGACTCACTTGATATACAATGCCGGTTAAGGTCATGGAATCAATGTTGAGCGTGCTGCGCCTCGACCGCAACTCAGTGGGGATCATGCTGATCTCCGCAGGGTCGCTGTCCTTCGAAGTGGGTTTGACGCGCCTCTTCGCTATCCAGCAATTCCACCACTTCGCCTTCGTCGTCGTCAGCCTGGCGGTCATGGGCTTTGCCGCCAGCGGATTGGTGCTCTCTCTCCGTCGACGGCCTGCTTCCCTTCCACTGTTGGCGATCGCATTCGCCCTGGCAAGTGCATTCTCGTATCTGACGATCAACTTCCTGCCGTTCGACTCCTACAGCATCGCCTGGGATTTTCGTCAAGTGTGGATTCTGCTGCTGTACTTCTCCGTCGCCGGTGCACCGTTTTTCTTTTCCGGTTGGACCGTGGGCGCCTGTATGGCGTCTGCCGGCGCCGACGCACACCGGCCGTACGCCGCAAACCTGGCCGGATCGGCGTTGGGCGTCCCGCTGGCGTTGATCACCATCTCCGCCTTCAGCGAAGAGAGCACCATCGCGCTGGCGATTTTTCTCGGTCTGCTCGCCGGGATATCCTTTTCGGCGCACAGAGAAACCCGGCTGGTTCTCGCGGCGGTCTCGCTGGTGGTTCTCTTCGGCTTGAACACACCCCCGTTTCTTGCGTTGCGGCTTTCACCTTACAAACCCCTTTCCATCGCCCGCCTTGCGCCCGACGCCCGGATCACACTTTCGAAATCCAGCGCTTCCGCACGCGTGGACGTCGTGGAGAGCAGCAGCATTCACGTTCTTCCGGGGCTCAGCTTGAACGCACCCATTTTGCCTCCCCGACAAGCGGGCCTGTTCATCGACGGGGACGGCCCCATTCCGATCAACGCACTATCTCCAGAATCGGTGCAAACCGAAGCCATCGCAGCCTACATGCCGCCTGCCCTGGCATACGAACTCCGCCCGGATGCCAACGTCCTTGTGCTGACACCCGGGGCAGGCCTCGATCTTGTGATCGCACTTGCTGCGAAGGCCCGATCGGTAACCACCGCATTCGGCGAACCGCTCGTTCGAGAGATACTGACGAACGAGTACGCAGACTTTAGCGAGCGGCTCCTGTTCGATCCAAAACTGAGCCTCTATTCCGGAACGAGCCGTACTATTCTGCGCAAGACGGACGAGGAATTCGACGTGATTTACTACGCCTTGAGTCGGGGTTTCCGTCCCGTTACTTCGGGTGCATTCAGTCTTTCTGAAAATTACGAACTCACCACGGAATCCTTCCGCGATGCATACCGCCGGCTCAGCGAAAATGGGCTGCTCGTGATCACGCGTTGGCTGGGTACCCCGGCGAGTGAATCCGCTCGGGCCTGGTCAACCCTGCTGGAAGCGCTTCGGGATGAAAATGTGGCCGATCTTTCCGGAAGACTGATCGCCTATCGAGGCATGCGCACCGCCACGCTCATCGGCGCGCGCCGTCCGTTCTCCCGAGCAGAACTGGAAGCCACGCGGTCGTTCCTCGAGCGCAGCGGTTTCGATCCCATCTATCTGCCGGACCTTCGACCCGATGAATTAAACCGCCACAACCGCCTGCCGGAAGACGTCTATCACGATATCTACCTCGCCATCCTCGATACGCCGGAAGCCGCAATCGACGGATACGATTTCAACCTTAGTCCACCGACCGACGACCGTCCGTTTTTCTATCACTTCTTCCGCTGGCGCCAGACACCGGAAGTGCTGGCGTCATTGGGGCTGACGTGGCAGCCCTTCGGCGGAAGCGGCTACCTCGTCATGTTGGCCTTATTGGCCTTAATGCTGGTTTTGGCGGCTCCGATGATCGTCCTGCCCGCGTGGAGCGCCAAGAGAAGGAGACACCGAAACACGCTCCCCGCCAATCGAGCCATGCTCTATTTTGCCTGCCTGGGCGCCGGTTACTTGCTGGTGGAAATTCCCCTACTCCAGCGGCTCGCGCTTCCGTTGGAACGGCCTGTTTTCGCATTGGCGGTTACGCTCTTCACGTTGCTGCTTTCTTCCGGATTGGGGAGCTATGTTTCCCCACGATTCACACTTCGCCGCAGCCTGCTTGCCCTCGTCGGGGTCTTGATAGCCACGAACATCGTCCTTCCCGCCATCGTCCCCATCTCCCTCGCGTGGCCGCTTGGCACGCGCATGATCCTGTTCACAGCCCTATTAATCCCCTGCGGACTGCTTATGGGAGTCCCATTCGCAAGTGGATTGAGAATCTTGCACGTAAGCGCACCGGGATCGATGCCCTGGGCCTGGGCCGTCAACGGGGCGGTTTCCGGGTTGAGCGGTGTCGCCGCGGCTTTGATTTCACTCGACGCCGGTTTCAGCGTCACGTTCTACATCGGAGCGCTGGTATATTTCGGAGCGTGGCTTACCGTGCCGGGTTTGAGGAAACGCGCAGGTTGAGAACGGTACATACGATAAACAGAATGTCGTAAGAACGGATCACGAAAAAACCGCGCGGCTTTCGCTTGGTCCCGGATAGCTCTACTCTTCCCGCACCTCGCGCGTCAGCGGCACGAAACGCACGCCGCCGAGACTCGCGGATTGATACTCCGTTTCACTGATTCGGGCGATGCGCCATAATTCTTGATACCCGCCGACCGGGCCGACGGGGATCACCAGGACGCCGCCGATCTTGAGTTGCTCGAGCAGCGGCTGCGGTACGTGATCCGGAGCTGCGGTGACGATAATTGCATCGAAGGGCGCTTCTACTTCCCAGCCAAAATAACCGTCGTCGTGGCGAATGTGTACGTCGGCATATCCCAACTCATCCAGCCGCTGTTCCGCAGCTTCGGCGAGGGGTTCGATAATTTCGATCGAGTACACGATAACCCCCATTTGCGCCAGTACAGCCGCTTGATAACCGGATCCCGTCCCGACCTCCAACACGCGGTCCCCCTCGTGCACATTCAACTCCTGGGTCATCAAGGCGACGATGTAGGGCTGCGAGATCGTCTGACCGTATCCGATGGGCAGCGGATGATTGGCGTAAGCCATTTTGAGGTACTCGGCGGGAACGAATTCGTGGCGCGGCACGATCCCCATCGCCGCAATCACATCTTCATCTTCGACCCCCAAGGCCACGATGCCCTCCTGGACCATCCTTTCACGCGCTGCCGTATAGCCGGCCGACTCGTCCGCCGTAAGCGCGTCCTCACTCTCGTCTTCGACACTCGGCGGCTGCTCGATCTCGGTTTGCGTTGGGGATTTCTGCGTTTCCGGGGCGCAGCCCACCAGCAGGAGCTGTAACCCAGCCCATACGTGGATCAAAGTGGACAGTCTTCTCCCCATGGCGACCTCCACTATAAATTGTAGCCGTAATTGTCTTCAGGAAACAACCGGTTGGGCGGCCAGCGTCGCCACTCTAAAACTCGGTGGATGTTCGAAATGCTTTTTCACCGCACATAGTTCAGCCGTGCGGGCCAGCGCTTCGTAATACTTTTGCGGAAAATCAGGAGGCACGATGATTTCCAGATCGATCTCCTCCACCATGCCGGAGTACGGATTCGAGCGCATCCGTTGTATCAGGCGAACGCCTTCGCTGGAAATCCCGCGCTGACGTAGAAAGCCCAGAACATAAATCCCCGCACACGTCCCAATCGACGCCAAAAAAGTAGCAAACGGCGTCGGTGCCGAGCCCTCTCCGCCCGCTTGAATGGGTTGATCGGTCTCAACCTGAAAGGATCCGAACTGCGCATCCACTCGTAATCCACCCGGAAAAGTTATTTCCATCTCCATGATCAATACTCCTACATTTGATTTGATCGCATATTCTTGGATGCAGAAGACAGCTGAGCGTTACATCATGGAGAGGCTGGAGTGGGAAGGATGCACATAAAAAGGGCGGTCCTTCGAACCGCCCTTAGGGTGGGTGCACGAGTAAATTTAGCAACCGGGGAAACTAAACCCAAGGAACTGCAGCGGCGTGAGCAAAACACACCACCAATCCAGAGGCATGAACCACAAGATGCCCCCACAAATAAGCAGCAAGACCAGACATCCCCCGACCGCCACGACCAGGGTGGTTCGGCTTTTGGGAGCCGCAGCCGGAGCTCCGGCTGCGGGAGCGGCCGCAACTGCATGGGGGACCGCCTGCTGGACAGGAGGTGCAGCTTGCTGCACGGGAGGAACTGCTTTCGCAGGACCTACGGGAGGACGAGCCACCGTCGCCGCAGATTCTGGCGAGACTGCGTCGAACGTCATCGTGACGGTTTCCCCCATGCCAACCAGGTCGCCGGGATTCAATACACGCGGCGCCATGAGCCGTTCGCCGTTGACGAACGTGCCGTTCGTCGATCCCAGGTCCTCAATGACATAACCACCGGGAGTGCGCGTTAATCGCGCATGTTGACGTGACATTTCCGCATCACCGATGACAATGTCGTTGGTGACATCCCGACCCATCATGATGACTTCTTCCGAAAGCTCGAAAACCATACCGGGGTTTGGACCAGTTCGAACGATAAATCGAAATGAGGACGGTGACATGTCAGCCTCCTATTCAAGCTTCGGCGCTAGTGTACAATCTGTTGTTCGACAAGTCAACTCACTTCTTCCGAATCGGACGTACCTTCAATCGCAGCCCGTCGACCTGGACGACCTGCACGCGATCACCAGGCGTCACATCTGATGCATCCCCTTCAATTTCCGCCGACCACAACTCCCCACCGACCTGCACCATGCCCGAAGGTTTGAATTCGGATCGCACTTCTGCCGTCTTCCCGATAAGCGTTGCTGCACCCACCCCTACGGGTCTCTGCTGTGCCTTCAAGGCAAACGCCACGATGGTCATGAAGAAAGCCGCCGAAACCAATGAGACCCCCACGACGAACAGCACCGACACTCGCTGGAAAGAGGGCGTGTTGGAAGAGTTAAATAGGACCAATCCCCCTACGATCATGGATACGATCCCGGCAATCGTGAGGGCGCCGTGTGTCGGTGCTTTAATATCCACGATAAATAGTACGAACGCAGTGATCAGGAAAATCAATCCAAACCAGTTGACGGGAAGAACGCCCAACCCGAGCGTTCCCAGGGCGAGGGACACGACTCCGATAAACCCCGCCACCCACCCGCCAGGACTTGAAATTTCGATCAAGATGGCTTGAATGCCAACAGTGATCAACAAGAATGTTACGTTGGGGTCGGTCAACACGTGCAGTAATTGCTCGATCACACTCTGCCCGAACGGCACGATTTCATAACCCGCGGTCTCGAGAACGACCGTCTCGTCGTTGATCGATATCTCGAAACCGTTCAACTGCGTCAACAAGTCATCCACGTCCGAGGCGATGAAATCGATCAATCCAACCTCGTATGCTTCTTCTGCAGAAGCGGCCTCCGCCGATTCGATCGTCGCTTCCGCCAAGGCGACCGCCTGATCCCCGCGACGGAAAGCCAAACTGCGCACTTGAGCCTTGAGTATATTTTTCGCCTTGGCTTCGATCGTCTCGCCCAGATCTTCCCCCTGCCCGCCTACCGGGCTGGCGGCGCCGATCGCCGTTTCAGGCGCCATTGCGGCGGCATGACCGGCGAGCGTAATCACAGTCCCTGCACTTCCGGCTATCGCCCCGCGAGGTGCCACGTAGACGATCACCGGGACCCGGCTTGCACGGATGGATTGCACCATGCGATCCATCAAGTCGATCGAGCCGCCGGGGGTATCCAATTGAAATACCAGTGCGGTGTACGATTCCTGTTCTGCCCGCGAGATGCCGCGATCAAGATATTCGGCCATCGCAGGCGTCAGCGGTCCGTCCGCCTCAAGAACTAGAATACGCCTCCCCGTTTGCGCTTCCCCGGCAAACGTGAAACATGCAGTCAAAACCAGGAGCAAACTTATCGTGCGCAGCAATAGGCGTCGCATAGAACTACCCCGTTCTCCGATTATAAACGTAAACGGGCAAGGCATAGAAATATAATCCGCTTTGAACGTTTTGCGGTAAATTCAGATCCCATCCCGTTTCGCTTTCTTAACCGCTGACTTGTGCCAGGATGTGAGTATCTTATAATCAGATAAAACGACGAATAGACGCAAAACTCGACGATCACGAAAAGGATGCGATAGAGGTGTTCACATGAAGGTCATCGAGTGTTCTGACCTCCGTGAAGAAGACGGAACGATCAGCCTGGCAAACCGGATTAAAGGCACGCTCAATTTCGGCTTGAACTGGTATGACGAAATGCAAGCCCAGGCGGAGATATGCGCGCGCCTGTCGAAGACCCTCAAGCGCGATCACACCATGATGCGCAACGCGATCATCCCCGGCACGAAATTTCCGGTCCCCATGATTCTGCTTAGTCCTCAAGGGGTTCGGGTCATCATGCCGAATCGAATACGCGGCAGTTATCGAGCCAAGGGGGATGAATGGCAGAAGTTCGATTCACGCGGTCGCAGGTTCAAACGCACCCGCCCAAATCCGATGGATGACGTTCGTCTCATGTCAGACGTGCTGCTGCGTTCCATTCAAGATCGGGGATACGGGCTCCCCGGTATCGAGTCGGTTCTGCTATTCACGGACGTCAATGCCCACATCGATCAGGTGAATCCCAGCGTGCGCATCGTTCAGGTCGACGCGATCGACCACTTTGCAGCGAATTTACTCAAGATCGAACCGATCATGGATCAGGACGACATCCGCGCTATAGCGGACGCGATTCTTCATCCTGAAGGATCTAAAACCGAGGAATTGAAGGAACCGGAAGATGAATTGGCGCCGGGGTTGATCAACGAACTTCCACCATTCACCGCTGAGGAAGAGCCACCGCTTGCCGCAGAAGAACTCCCGCCCTTCAAATTCCCCGACACGGACCCCATGGATTACCCGATGTTCGACCCCAATGCTCCTGACGCACCGCCTCTAGGCGCACCGTTCTACGCCCGTTGGGGTTTTTCAAGGAATCAATTTGTGCTGCTTGCGGTTATGGCTTTTATCGAGCTGCTGATCATAACGGTCATGGCCGTGATGGTACTTGCCGACATCGCCTTCTGAAGTTCGCAGATCCCAATTCCGAGGTACGAGCTTGCAGCCTTTTCTTTCCATCATCATCCCTGCTTACAATGAAGAACGCCGCATTTCTTCAACGCTGGAAACGGTCCTATCCTTCCTCGAAAAGCAAGAATACGATTCTGAAATCATCGTCGTCGAAAATGGAAGCCAGGATCGCACCGCGGAAATCGTCAAGGCGTATCAGCGCGGACATCCCAGCCTGCATTTGCTTCACGAAACTCGAGCCGGCAAAGGTCTCGCAGTCCGCCGTGGAATGTTGGCGGCAAAAGGGAGCTATCGCTTCATCTGCGACGCCGACCTCTCCATGCCGATCGAGGAGGTCAGGCGTTTTATTCCGCCTGAACTGGAAGCGTTCGATATCGCCATCGCATCCCGTGAAGTTCCAGGTGCAGCTCGCTATGACGAACCCGTTTACCGCCATTTCATTGGCCGCGGTTTCAACTTGCTTGTTCGCCTGTTTACCGGTTTGAAGATCCAAGATACACAATGCGGCTTTAAATGCTTCCGAGCAGAAATCGTCGCTGAGCTTTTCCACCAACAAGTCATCGACGGCTGGACGTTCGACGTAGAAGTCCTCTTCCTGGCACAAAGGAGAGGGTACACAATCGTCGAAGTGCCCGTTCCCTGGTACTTCCACCCAGGCAGTCGTGTGCACATCGTGCAGGATACAATTACCATGTTCTGCGATCTGATCCGCATCCGGCTGAACGCATTACGAGGGGTTTATGCACCAGATTGAAGCTGCTGCTTCGCAACCCGATCTGTTTTATGAATTCAAACTGCTGCGATCCGGCTGCAGGTTGATTGCCGGTTTAGACGAAGCCGGACGTGGTGCATGGGCGGGCCCCGTCGTTGCGGCAGCCGTCATGCTCCCAATTGAGCGCTTCGATCTTGCCTTCCGGCTCGACGGAGTCCAGGATTCGAAGCAGATGACACCCGAGCAGCGCACGATCTGGTATTCAAGCATCCAGGAACTTGCACTCGCCAGCGCCGTCGGTTTCTCCACGGCGAAAGAAATCGACGACCTGGGATTGAGTATCGCCTCCCGAAAAGCGATGCAGCGAGCCATCGCACAGCTTGGCTGCGAGCCCCAACATTTATTGATCGATCACTTTCGACTGCCCGAAGTCCATCTCCCCCAGACCGCCGTCACCCACGGGGATGCCCGCATCCTTTCAATCGCTGCGGCTTCCGTGATCGCCAAGGTGGCGCGCGATCGAGCGATGATTGCGCTCGACCGCCGCTATCCGGGTTATGGATTTCACCAGCACAAAGGATACGGCACGGCTGCACACCGCGCGGCGCTGCAACAGATGGGGCCTTGCAAGATTCATCGCAAATCGTATGCCCCGATTGCCTCGTTGAATCACAGAAACTAAAAAGCACTATCCGCGGTTACTCATGGATAGCGCCCGCTCGAAGAAATAC